>DASPTR010000057.1:0-24379 GCA_035623315.1 Candidatus Acidiferrum sp.
GGGACCACGACGGCGTACTCGACGAAAAAGAACTGGAGCAGGCCATGGAGAAAGAGGCAAGATCCACATGGACAAAACTGAACGGCTTATTCGCAACACATCCCCCGACCTTCAAGCGAATATTGCTTCTTGAAGAAATAGACGATGAAATGAGCAGCGGAAAATATTCGGGTGATCGCGTCTACGCTCGGATCTAGAAAAACCCTTCACCACTCTTTTTTGCTCAAATCAGGCTTATTAGGTTCAAACTAGATTGAAAACTGAGGTCAAAGGTTGAAAGTCCAGCTTCTAAGATACACGTCTGACGCTGAACGCCTATGCGGCGCCGCTGCCCTCACGACGACGAAAAGTGGAACCCCGACTGAGATCTTCACAAAGATAGACCCGTCAACCGCTAGAGAGATAATCAAACGCGTAACAGGGTACGGACATGGATCAGTCATCGAACATGCATCGTTCACCTTCAGCATCGAAGGCGTCTCGAGGGCAATGACACACCAGCTCGTCAGGCACCGAATAGCATCGTATACGCAGCAAAGCCAACGATACGTTCGATATGACACACTGAAAAACTACGTCACACCCCCAAGCATAACAGGCGATGCTGAGGCAGAGAAGGAGTTTGACGAGACACTGAAGAAAATCTCCGAAACCTACCAAAAACTCCTCGAAAAGGGAATTCCAAAGGAGGATGCACGGTTTATCTTGCCAAACGCCGCCAAAACAAACATCATAGTGACGATGAACGCACGCGAACTGAGACACTTCTTCAACGTTCGCTGTTGCGCACGCGCCCAATGGGAAATGAGACAAGCCGCAACTGAAATGCTGAAACAAGCCAAAAAGGCCGCCCCCGCACTATTCGAGAACGTGGGACCAACATGCGTCGAACTCGGATACTGTTCCGAAGGAAAAATGAAACCTCAAGACTGCGACATTCCAGAGATCAAGAAGAAATTCCAGGCATTGTGGTAGCGGCGACTACTTTTCGGAAAATGCGGTAAGAATGACCAAATACAAAATGTTAGCCATAACGACAAAATACTGGATGCCTAAGACCGACTACGTTAAAGAGATCACAAACAGCGTAAGAGGGAAGATCGAAGATGGCGACTTCATCGTAGTTTCAGAAAAAGCGATTTCAACAGCTATCGGCAACGTTATTGACGAGAGCTCCGTAGAGCCTACACTCAACTCAGAGTTCATCGCAAGATTCTGGATGCGAACCGTATGGGGCTTCATTCTCGGTCCAATGTGCCAACTTCCCGCAAGTCTTCTGCAGCATCTCAGAGAGTACCCATTTGAAACAGGAAGCCGCCACAAACAGGTCGCACTACAACATTGTGGTCTTCTGCAAACGCTTATGTTCGGTTCAGAAGGCGGTATAGACGCAAGCAATTTGGCATACTCCTACGTGAGCTTACCGCTGGAAAACGCGTATAGAATAGCCCAGAAAATACACAGAGAACTGCTACAAGCATTGCAGAAAACAATAGTCGTCATAATCACTGACACTGACAAGACCTACTCTTTTCGGAATTTCCATTTCGCGCCTCGACAGACATTGTTCAGGGGTATTCATTCATTCGGAGGAACTCTCGCATACGTTGTCGGAAGATTTCTTGGATTAAGAAGGAGAGCAACGCCGATCACTGCAGCAGGACGCGAATTAAGTGTTGAGGATGCCTTGGAAATTGCTGAGCTTGCCAACCATGCGAGGGGGTTTGGTGCAGGACGAACCGTGTGGGACATGGCTGAAAAGTTCAAAGTAGACCTAACTGACGTAACATGGGAAATGCTTCAGACAGTAAAACATAAACCCATAGTTGTTCTAAGAAGCAGGCGGTGAAAAAACCCATGGAAGAGACAGTTAAGCAGCTTAACGCCTTCTTCAATCCTCATTCAGTCGCGGTAGTTGGAGCGACAAAAAAAACGGACAAAGCGGGGCTCATTATCTTTAAGAACTTTGTTGAGAATAAGAGGAGACAGGTTTTCAAGGGTGATATATACGCTGTCAACCCTAACGAAAAGTCAGTTTTAGGCGTCACTTCTGTTCCATCCGTGACGAAGATCCATGGGGATCTCGACCTCGTAGTCATTATTGTTCCGGCAAATATTGTACCTCAAATCATGAAGGACGCAGCAGCAAAGAAAGTCAAATCGGCAGTGATAATCAGCGCCGGCTTCGGCGAAGTCGGAAACCATCAACTCGAAGATGAAGTAACGAAAATAGCCAAAGAAGCAAAAATAAGGGTCTTGGGACCAAACTGCCTCGGCGTTTACGATTCACGCACAGGCGTCGACATGCTTTTTCTGCCGGAAACGAAGGTTCTAACAACAGGGGATGAGGTTGTTGCAACCCCACGACCTTTACCAGGCAACATAGCGATCGTTACCCAGAGCGGCGCATTCGGCGTAGCAGCACTCGACTACTTGGCAGGCTTGCACACGGGAGTCAGCAAATTCGTGAGTTTCGGAAACAAGATCGATGTCGATGAGGCTGAAATGCTGCGTTACCTGTACCATGACAACGAAACAAACGTGATCCTACTTTACGTTGAAGACATAAAATCGGGAAGGAAATTCATGGAAGCAGCAACAGAAATCACAAGAAAGAAACCTGTCATCGCACTTAAGTCAGGGAGGACGGACGCTGGCGCACGCGCAGCTGCCTCACACACAGGCGCCATAGCAGGTTCAGACCAGATATATGATGCAGCCTTCGAACAAACTGGTGTGCTGAGGGCAGAAGACATGGATGAATTCTTCCACGCGGGGAAGGCTCTGTCGATGCAGGTGCCTGCCAAAGGAAAAAACGTCGGGGTAATCACGGACGCAGGAGGCCCTGGAATAATGGCAGTTGACGAATGCGGAAAAAAAGGCTTGACAGTAAAACGATTCTCCGAAGAAACCATCGCAAAATTTGAAAAGCTTAAGACCGATGGAAAACTTCCGAAGTTTGCGACAAACTTGAATCCCGTAGACGTAACAGGTTCAGGCACTTCGGAGATGCTTGTATTAGCTACGGAGATCCTCTTCCAAGATCCAGACATCGATGGAATCATAATGCTTGGCCTACACCAGATGCCAGCCTTACAAGAAGACTACGTGGACAAAGTCGCGAAAGTATCCGGCAAATACGAGAAACCAATCGTAGCATGCGACATCGGCGAAACAGAAATGGCTGTAAGCATTCGCCTCAGGTTTGACCGGCTAGGCATTCCAGCTTATTCTTCACCTGAAGACACTGCAAGAGCAATGAGTGCCCTTTCAAGATACGGGCTTTATCTTCAGAAGAAGAACTACCTTCAAGAATACATCAACAACTTCATGGAAAAAACGCATAAAAGACAAGCTAAAACATGACCTCAACGTCACAGATGGTGTCATCGACAAGATTGAATTTGTCTCTCAAGTTCACTGACGAAATCACTTCTAAGACATTCTCAGGATAACCAGGGACTTCAGGAATAACAACAGCGCATCCTAAGCCCATCAAGCTGGCCTTGAAAAGTTTTCCCGGATAATAGCCTGGAGCAGGAACGATCTCGATGCCACGCACTTTCTCTAATGTTCTTTTCACGTTGGCACTTTCTGAAGTTAGCCTTATGTTCAATGTTCCAGAGTAGATAGAAAAGCCCAACTTCCCTTCCATCTGTTTTCTTGCCCAGGGCAGATTGACAAACCTTGCTCCGCTCCCTTTTCCAGAGAAGACTTTCCCCGTCAAACATAGAGTCCTCACCAAGCCGAGATTCCTCTGTTGCGGTCGGTCACAGAAAAAAAGAGTTGCAAGGAAGAAGCTTTATTTCTGATCTTTAAGCCAAGCGGCTACTTTCCTGATGAGTGGGTTAGAAGACATGTCGACAACTGGAACGATCATTTTTTCCCGAGTTTCAATAATCGGCATGTACTTCGGCATCAACGAATAACCAACGAAAGACCAATAGACTCTTTTGTGCTCCACCAACGCCTTTGCGATTGTCTCTGTTGAGGCCGGAATTGGAAAATACAGGAATACCACGCCTTCAGCCCAGTAAAGTCCAGCTGTCTTGCCTCCGGCGATAATAGATGCAAACCTTGCGATCTCATCAGAACTTGCAAAAAAGTCGCGTTCCATCACTACGATCTCTTCAAAAGGCTCAAACTTTACGGTGACTTCTCCTCCGTCCACGATCATTCACCTATATTCAATGTTTCTCTGCTCAGGTTCCTTTTTAAACTTATCACAATCTAGGAAAGATTAAAGAATCGACAGGGGTTAAAAACTAGCTAAACGATTTACGGAGGACAACCAAGTTGCCAGAAATCCGAGTAGCACTCGTTGGCGTAGGCAATTCAGCCTCAGCCTTGATTCAAGGAGTACAGTACTATAAGGACGCAAAAGAGGAGCAAATGGTGCCTGGACTCATGCACGTCAACTTCGGCGGATACCACATAAAAGACGTAAAATTCGTTGCCGCGTTTGAAGTGAACGTGAAGAAAATCGGAAAAGATCTATCCGAAGCCATATTCACGGAGCCGAACTGCTGCACCAAATTTGCCAAAGTACCACTTTTACACGTGAAGGTTTCAGCTGCTCCCATCATGGATGGCGCGGCTGAACACATGAAGAAGGTTTTTCACGTCTACAAGAAAGGAGAGGTCACACCAGTTAACGTTGCAGAGACGCTTAAGAAGGCGAAGGCAGACATCCTCGTGAACTACTTGCCAGTCGGTAGCAGGAATGCGGCACGATTCTATGCCCAAGCAGCCTTGGACGCGGGATGCGCCTTCATAAACTGCATGCCCGAATTCATAGGGTCAGACGGCACATGGGGAAAGAAGTTTGAAGAGAAAGAGTTGCCGATCGCTGGTGACGACATAAAAAGCCAGGTAGGGGCAACCATCTTACACCGAAACCTTGCAAGACTGTGCGTAGACAGGGGAGTAGTCGTCGATGAGACTTATCAGCTGAACCTCGGAGGAGATACTGACTTTCAAAACATGACGGTTGAGGAACGGCTGAAGACCAAAAGAATCAGCAAGACGGAGGCCGTTACAAGCATGGTTCCGTATGACCTGCCCACTCGGATAGGACCTTCTGACTATGTGCCTTTCTTGGGGAACAAGAAAATCTGCTACTTGTGGCTAAAAGGCAAGAAGTTCGGCGACCGACCGCTAACGATAACAGTTAAGCTGGAAGTTGAAGATTCCCCCAACAGTGCTGGAGTAGTCATAGACATCATCAGAGCAGTGAAACTGGCATTGGATCGGAAAATAGCCGGCCAACTTCTAAGCATATCAGCCTACGCATTCAAGCATCCGCCCATTCAAATCCCTGACTCAGCAGCGAAACAAGCCGTTGAAGAGTTCATTCAGGGCAAAAGGAAACGTTGACAAAGCATTTCAAGCCACGGCTCATCAACGCCAAATGCACCATGCTTGTCACTTAAGCCATTGCACAGTTTATGTGGTACATGTTCTAGCCTTTCAGACACATTCATATACGTACAGATTATTTTGCGAGCGAACAAACATTTAAATACGATCACTCGCACTTTATACTTTGATCGAACTAACTTAAAGATTGAGGGAGACCACGAATGGTGGAGTCCAAAACAATTTCGCCGACCGTGGAGGAATACCTTGAGGCCATTTACAGGCTGGGTGAGAAAGGCGAACCAGCAAGAACAAGTGACCTAGCTGAGCATCTGAACGTGACGCTCGGCACAGTGACCAACACGGTTGAGAACCTTGAGAAACAACAACTCGTCACGCATGAACCCTACAAGGGCGTGAGATTGACGGACAAAGGCCAGAAGATAGCCTTGGACGTGGTTCGAAGACACAGATTATCAGAACGGTTGCTCACAGACATTTTAAGGTTAGAATGGAGCAAAGTACACGATGCCGCATGCAAGCTTGAACATGTTTTTGCAGGCAAGGAATTAAGTGAACACTTAGAGAAAGCCCTCGGAAACCCGAAAACCTGCCCGCATGGCAATCCCATACCCACTGACTCTGGAGAACTACGCGAAGAAAACTCGGAGCCCCTGACAGATTTCGCTCGGGGAGACAACGGAACAATAGTTAAAGTAACTGATGAAAGACCTGACATGCTGCAGTATCTGGCCACGCTTGGGCTCGTTCCAGGAGCAACCGTGGAAATTGAAGAGAAAGCACCTTTCAACGGCCCGATGATCGTAAAAATAATGGGAGCCAGCTACGCGATCGGACGAAACGTCGCCTCAGTCATCTGGGCAAGAAGAGGCTAGAAGAAGAGACAGCAAGAAGGGGCCGGCAGTTGTCGTGTCATCCAGTTTTGAAGGCGTTCAAAGAAAAAACTGACTTCACCATCGCATTAGCCGGGAACCCAAACGTAGGAAAAAGCTGCATTTTCAACCAGTTGACCGGCTTAGGCGTCGTCACCGCCAACTATCCAGGAAAGACCGTGGAGCTGAACGAGGGCGTCACAACACACAACGGACTGAAAATCGGAATCATCGACCTGCCCGGAACTTACAGTATCGGAGCCTTCTCAGACGACCAATGGGTGGCGAGACACGGCATTCTGGATGGACACCCAGACGTGATAGTAGTCGTAGTTGACGCAACAAACCTTCACCGCAACCTGTACATGGTACTACAGTTTCTAGAATTAGGCTTTCCAGTAGTCATGGCCTTGAACCTAATAGACTGCGCCACAAAAAACGGGCTGAAAATAAACATTGAAAAGCTCTCAGAACTCTTAGGCGTACCAATCGTCCCGACTGTGGCAATCCGAGGAGAAGGAATCAAAGAACTCATACAAACAGTCGTCAACGTTGCACTTGGAAATTCGAAGATTAAACCTGCAAAAATCGAATTCAGCAACGAAGTCGAAAAGTCGATCAAAACGCTCGAAGAAGCCATCAAGAAAAACATGACAAAAACTACATACGACCTCCCCCCCAGGGCCCTAGCCATACAACTTCTCGAAGGCGACCCAGAATTCGAGGAAATGCTCAAAGAAAACGAATCCGACGACAAACATGAAACACAACAGAAACAGCCGCAGAACAAGCTTGATGAACACCCGAACCAAGAGAATATTCTGAAACTATCTGCATCTCTCGCCAAAAACATGGAGAGAAACGGCCACCTCTCAAGGGTTGAAATCAGCCGCGAGAGATACAAGATTGCAGAGACGATCGCAGAAGAAAGTCTAACAAAAACTGAAAAAGCAGCCCCTTTTTCGGAAAAACTCAAGCATTACTCAGTTGAATCGCGAACAGGCATTCCGCTAATGATTCTAGTCCTCGTAGGCGTCTTCGCCTTGATTTTTTACGTCGGCAATCTGCTCAGCGATGCCCTTAACAATTCTTGGGGGTCTTACGTATCCCCATACTTGGGACAACTAGTTCATGCTCTTATCCAAAATCAGACCGCCGCCAAAATTGTCCTCTGGGGTGTAGATGGTGGCTTACTGGCTTGGCTGAGCGTAGGCGTACCCTACGTACTAATCTTCTACCTAGTACTATCAGTGTTGGAAGACACAGGATACTTGAACAGCGTGGCATTTTTGACCGACAACCTCATGCACAAACTTGGACTACATGGCAGAGCCATAATTCCCATCCTAACGGGAGCAGGCTGCAATGTCCCGGCTATAATGGGGACCCGTGTCTTGACTACGAAGAGAGAAAGAATAATCGCTAGCACCCTGATTGTGCTTGTTCCCTGCAGTGCTCGAACCGCGGTTATTTTCGGTGCCGTGGGCAATTTTCTAGGATTGTCTTACGCAGTGCTCATCTTTATTTTCGAGTTGATTTTAATAGGCCTAGTCGGCCTTGGCTTGCACAGGCTGCTGCCAGGCGAGTCGCCTGGCTTAGTTATGGAAATGTTCCCTTTCAGGACACCTTCCATTTCATCATCCCTAAAGAAGACATGGTTCAGATTCAAAGGCTTTGCCCTGATAGCCCTCCCATTCATCATCATCGGCAGCTTTGCAATGGGCGCCTTATTCGAAACCGGATACTTGCAGGCAGTTGTTAACCCCATACAGCCTGCAGTATCACTAATATTGGGTCTTCCAGCGGTCGCAGGGGTAACGTTGATTTTGGGTATCGTGCGCAAGGAATTAGCCCTCGAACTCCTGATCGCGCTGGCGGTTGCACAATATGGAGCAACAGCGAAGAATCTGCTTGTCTTCATGACACCGCTTCAAATCTTTGTTTTCGCCTTGGTCCTCACAATTTACGTTCCCTGCTTAGCAACCGTAGCAGTTCTTGGAAAAGAATTAGGGTGGAAAAACGCGGTTTTGATAATGGTTTTCACAGTCGTGTTGGCATTGGTCATTGGATCGCTCGCCTACCACCTGCTTCCATGGTTGATACCGATCAGGTGAAACATCGATGCCTAAGACAAAGTCAAGAAACCCAGAAGAACAGTTTCAATGCCCACTTTGCGGCCACAAATTCTACTTAAAAGAAGCAGATCAATGTCAAACCTGCGCCTTCAAAAGAAACTGCGATCACGTAATGTGCCCAAAATGTCACTATGAGCTTCCTCTAAAGAGGTAGGGACTTGAAGAAGAAACCATCACTGTCCAACCAGTAGACTGAAATGCGGAATATGGGCAGCTAACGAAGTTTAATCCGCCTATGCTTCCGCACATTTCCTTTATGGGTAGGCGAATACTGCCACATTTACATAGTGTCCGTCGATAAAATAGTAGTCTTTCATGGCTCCATTCTGTCTGAAGCCTCGAGAAGCAAGCGCATCCACAATGGCATCGCTTGTTTCTGGTGCATAAGCAAATATTCTACGGTACCCATATCTCACTCTAAAGCCTTCAATCGCCTCAACGAGGGCTCCAGCCGTTTTGTCGGGTTCTTGCTCAACGTCAACTAGAATTTCCTCAAACTTGACGCTAGGGAAAGGCAGATGAGAAACTTTGAAATGCAAGTATCCAAGCAGTTTTGTTCCCCTAGCGCACACGAGACAGTATTTTCCTTGGTCAGAATTTAGTTTTTCATACCATTTCTTGGTTTCTTCTTTCGTGACTGGAGGAAGCAGCCACGTCGATTTGGCAGACTCAGAGCAGTTTTGCAGCCTATTTAACTCGTCGAGGTCACGATTCAATGCTTGCCGCACACAGGTTTTCTTGCGGTTGGAAGTTTTAGGGCGTTTGTCTTTTGACATAGAAGCTTGAGCAACCTTCGGCTCGCATGGAGCTAGTTCCAAGCCCATTATGAAGCTGTTTCTCCAAGAACCGTCGATGTAAACTTCTTTTGATTCGTAAGCTTCAGTTCTGAACCCAAACTTGCCGTAAAGGCGTATCGCTCTTTCGTTTCCTTCAATTGTGCCCAACATTACCCTCTTGCACCCAGATTTCTTTGAAAGGCCAATCGCCTCGTTGATGAGTCCTGCACCGACACCTTTTCCCCAGAATTTCCTCCTGACGGCTATTCCAAGCCAGGCAACGTGACGATCCTTTCCAGCTCCAGATCGGAGCCATAAGCTAAGCTCGCCTGCTGGTTCCCCATCCATCTCAGCCACGATGTACTTACTGCTACCCTCGTCCAGATCCTTCTTGACCCATTCGCCAACTTCGTGTTCAGTTATAGGATAAACGCTGATAGAGTATTTTGCAACTTCCGGATCATTAGCTGACTCCGTCAGCCAATCAACGTCACTGGCTAACAGACAACGAAATTTCAACACCAAGATTACTCCGACCACCGTTCAAGTAGTCGCCCAACCGAATAATCTTTGCGCAGAAGAAAACCTCAAGCCATACTCCCTACCATCTTTCAATGCTTATGCTACTCGCTTCCCGCAAAATGCCAATGTGAAAACAGTTCTTCAGGTCCGAAGATTCGATTTCATCATACGATGGTTTGTAGCGTTTTCACCGACAAAACTCGCTCATGCCCCATCCTGTTGCGGAGCAGGCGAAACGTCACAAGTGGTCGCGTTTGCTTTTAGTCTGCTTGGCTATCTAGATTGTTTCTTCCGCACCCATTCAATCGAGCGTGTTCTATAGTGCGGTACTTCAAACTCAAACAGAGACGTCCTCTTCATCGTTTCTCCCATCGAACAAATGGTAGCAAGGCTCAATAGCTTTTTGAACATAGAAAATATAGCCTATATAGACAAATCTCCAACGAGTTGATGCCAAGAATCGACGAAAAAGAGGATACTTGCCTCAAGTCAGTGTATTGCGCAAATTTGTCCGTTGATTCTAGAGGCCGCTGATCGTTCCCATCGTTCCCCTTCTAAGTGTTTGAGTCATGCTATTCTTTAGTTCGTCAAAGCACGCGCTGATCCTGACAGCATCTTTCTTGGTCATACCTCCCATGATCAACTGCTTTTCGAAAGCCCTCCTGGTTTTTCGTACTCGCCTGCCCAGAGTCAGATACATCCAAGAAAGACTGAGGAACATGCGGATCAAATAAGGGGTGGACGAGATCAGGCTGGTTAACGTCGATCCTTCGCTCATACTGAACACTTCGCATATGGGGAGGAGAGATTATTCGTCCTTGCCTTCTTCGTTGTCCTGTTTTCTCTTGTCAAGTCTCTCACGGATTCTTTTTTCGATCTCTTCGCCGATTTTGTCTCCGCTGTTCTCGCTTGTTCTTCTGCCCATGCCTCTGAACATGTCGCTTAGACTTGTAAAGGTTCGCATGTAGTCCTCTGTTAGTTTAACTGCGACTTGCTCGGGTAGCCCGCCGTTTTTCAGTTCTTTATAGTACGCCGCTGCAGCCTTTCCCATGTTCTTGCCTGCTTCCTCAGAGAATACAGATGCGAGAATGCTTTTTATCATCGTTGGAATCTCGGACGAAACAACACCAAAGAACTCTTTGAAGTTTTCCGCATTCATTTTCTTGTCTTTTCTGTCACTATCACTCATCGTTTTTCACCTCCTAATTTTTCACCCAAGTGTAAGATGCAGCTGCATCGGGGTAATTCCTGCTATTATTTCATCTGTCCGTATTCGATCTCTTGTCTCGCGATAGTCTGTCTTTGATACCTTCGGTAAACTTGAACGCACCTCTACAATGGCGACCAATAAGTCGCTTTTCCTGTTCTCATTCAAATATCCATATTTCATCTCTCTTCACCTCAAACACACATAGGAGTGGTCACTCCAGTTAGGTATTCTGTGCAAATGTGGCCAGACTAGTGATCATCTTCAACCACCAACTCGTACGTCGGAACTCTGCCCTCCTTCTTCATCACGGCGCCTTGTTCCAGCAGCTTTCCGACCCTTTTGCGCACGATTCGCCTACTTGCCTTTCCCCTCATCGTGGCCACCTGTCGTGTTATCGCGGAAAGGTTCAACGACCCCTTTAATGCCAACGCTTGAATGATGCATCTGGAAATGTCATCTTGAGCTATCGGCTTCTGACGCAGGAATCTTTCAGCGTTCTTCAGACGCGACGCAATCTTCAAAGGTTCCCCATACATGCCTATACCGACTTTCGTCAACCTCAACGCGGCCGCTAAACTCTCATACTCGGGCTTGTCGAGGATCAGCTCCTCAAGAAAGTCTAGTCTGCGGATTATCTGATCGAGTTTTTTGCTCAGTTCTTCGGTATCTAAAGGAACGCTGTCTTTCTGGCCCAATCCTTATCTCTCTTCCAAGCAAAATCAAGCTACTACATAGTTTTCCAGCAGTTTAAATGATTACTGCCCATGATTTGAGGGCCACCCTAGACGGAGGGAATTGATGCTCGCCCAAATCACAGGCACAGGCAATCCGCCGGTCCGAACTCTTTTGAGACTAGGTTTCTCGCCACTTGGCTTTGAATGACACGATGATTATGGATACAGCCACTGTTGCGACGAGAATGAGCCAACGAATGAGCACCATTTCCATTGTCAATGGCAATGTTCCAGCGTAGTATCTGATTAGGCCAGCTACGTTTGACGTTGGAAAAACCATGGACAACCATCTCATCCTGCCAAGCACTTCTTCAGGATAATATACTGGCGGTATAAAGACTAAACCTAGTCCAAGTATGTTGCCTATGTTGCCGAGCGTGTAGACGCTCGCATTTCGAAAATATGTGGATACTATGAAGCCGATGCTACTGCATGCAGCCCAACAGAGGATCAACATTGCTACGGCCCACCCGATCGATAGAATTGGCAAAGCTCCTAAAGCTACGCTCAATCCAATGAAGAAGACTAACCCCGGCGCCGAGATCAGAAGAGGCCCTAGAGCCAAGCCTACGGAGTAAGAAACAGGATTAACAGGCATTGCCACTATCATTTCCCTTATCTTGACGTAACGGTCGAAGGATATGTCCTGGATAGCTGCCACCAGTCCGATGAAACTGATAGTTGCAACCATCGCGCCCACGAGTCCGTAACTGATGTTTCCACCGAAAACCAGGACGTAGAACAGTGGGAAAGAACTGATGACACCCACAAGAAGCACCATCGAGGGGTTCCTCTTCAGATCTGGAATAGATTTCAACTCAGCTATTATCAGGGCATCCTTCAATGGTTTGAGGTTCAAGCTTCTTCACCTCTGCCGACAAGTCTCACAAAGAGATCTTCTAAAGTGATCCTAGCTGCCTCCGCTTTCAACCCTTTCTTCAGCGCGGTCCCAACGAGCTTCAAGGCTGCATCCTCATCTGCAACGTAGACTATCTGCTTATTACCAAACTTAGTATGGCTGTTTGCCTCCAAGTTCAAATCATGATGGTTGCCCTCTACAACGACCCGAAACTTTTCTTTCGCCAAACCCTTGATTTCGTCAAGCGTCCCCTTGGCCACGACGGTTCCCTTGTCGATTATCGCCAATCTGTCAGAGAGCATCTCAGCTTCTTCCATAATGTGCGTTGTCAAGAGTATCGTTGCACCCTTTTCAACGAGTTCTCTCAGAACGGCCCAGACTTTTCTCCTTGCAAGAGCGTCCAACCCACTCGTGGGTTCATCAAGCAAGAGAACATCGACTCCTGACGCCAACACCATAGCAATTATCGCGCGCTTTTTTTCCCCGCCTGAAAGACTAAGGCAAATCCGATTCCTCAGTTCCCAGAGCTCAACAGCCCGCAAAGCCTTCTCCGCAGCATCTTTCGTCTCCTGCTTTGACATGCCGCGCAGCAACGAGAAATAGTAGCAGTATTCCCACGGCGTAAAGTTGCTGTAAGTCTGCACGTCCTGCGGAACCACGGCTATGTGGTTTTTCACCTCAGAAGCCTGAGCCATAACATCATATCCCATGACGTATGCCGCCCCCCTCGTTGGGGCAAGTTGAGTAGAAAGAATCTTCAGGAAAGTCGTCTTGCCCGCACCGTTAAGGCCGAGCAAGGTGAAAAGCTCGCCTTTGTTGATTGAGAGAGATACTCCTTTCAATGCCTCAACGGGTTCTTTACCCCTGTAAGTCTTGCTCAGACCCTCAGCTTTCACGGCTTCCATGTTCATCATTTGACATCAACTTTCTCGGCAGGATTGACAAGCTTCGCATTTGGATGAATGGAAACAGACTCTGAATATTGAACTTTGCCGCGAACTTCACAGCCCTCACCAAGAATCACGCGTTTTCCGTGAACAGTGTCGCAAGTAACGTTTTCCAAGTACACGTTTTCCTTAGCCAAAACGTCCGTAGTGTACAATATCTGCCTGCCAAAGACCTTGCCCAAAACTGGAAAGCCGAAAAGAATCAGGTCTCTACCTGCACTTTTTCTAATGTCGACGTTGACCGCTTCGATTCCTTTCCTGACGTGGCACTCCATCCTTCGAAGCCTCACCTCGAAATTCCCTGTGACAACTCTTCCTTCGATATCGAAACCTCCTCGAAGTTTGACCAGCTTTTTCACGTTAACGCCCTCAGCTGCTTGCAGAAAACCATGAACCTGCAAAGAGTTGTCAAGCTCGATGCTCTTTCCGACCTTGAATGAACCTGCAACTTCCACCGTGGAACCTTTAATCCCCCCATTAATGGCAAGCCTTCCAGAAGCCTCCAACGCCTCCGCGTTAACGTTTCCCTGAACGGCTGTGGAACCCGAAAGCCGCATCTCCTCGGCTTCGACATCACCGGAGAAGATGATGCTTCCAGCACAATTCATCCTCTTTGTCTTTAATCCACCTGGAAGTCTACTGCTGCCGCTTATGCTAATTTCATCCCGTGAAACAGAGCCTGATCCAGAAACTGAGATATCCCCTACTCCTTCGATGTGCATAGTTCCAGAGCCGCTAATATGCTGAGCCTGCGATCGTGAATTGTCAGCAAGTTCCTTCTCGTATTTCTTCAGCTTGTCTTCTCCACTCACGATCTCATCCCATCTTTCTATTCGACCGCGCCAGCTGACTTCAATAAGTCTCGTATTTCAACAAGCAGTTGTTTCATTTCCCTGAGCCGATTCTTAGTCTCTTCCGAAACTTCCTCATCGCTGACATTCAAGTACTTGAGATTTCTTGCCATAAACCGTCACCTAGTTAATCCTGCGCGGTCTTCAAGACCTCTCTGATTTCTTTGAGAATCGTGACTATATCGTCCAGCTCCTCAAGAGTTGCTCTTTGATCTGCTCGGAGAAGGTTAAGCTTCTCCTTATCCTCTGAAGTTATCGCGCTTGACACATTGGCGTCGTGCTGCACAAAACCAAAGATCACGCCGAGAGCTGCTAGGATGCCCGCTATTATTAGGGCGAATATAGCCACAATTCCGGCGAGGATCGAATTAAACCCATAATTTACAGAGGAATAGACGCAGATTGCCGGCACTCCGAAACCTATCAGGATTATGCTGAGGGCTGTTAGAATCGATATTCTTACCATTTCACTCCGCTTCCTTTTTCTTCAAATACAGGTTTTGGATGTTCTTCGGGGTCAACACATACTTGAAGTCAGACGGAGAATAATATTTGATCGTCGGAAGACCTTCCACTTTCTTTTCCTCTCTTATTTCTTTGACTAACCCAAGCTTCTTCAGGCCGCTAAGGTGTAAATGCGCAAGCGGATAAGGAAGACGCAGCTCTTTCGCCAAGGCATAGATGTTCTTCGGTGCACTGTTTAGCGACGCGATCATTTTCAGTCTTATGGGATTCGACAAAGCCTTCAACACCTTCACCATTTCCTTGTCTTCATCTTCATTCAACGAGCCATCCCCAACGGCAACATGTCATATATCAGAAAAATGTTATATATAAGGTTTTCTTTATATATAACGTCCTTGAGTTGATTAATGTTCGCTTAATAATCCAATTCTCCCTTTATGAATTTCCGAGTTATCTCGCTGCGCGGGTTGGTAAAGAATTCTTCGGGGTCGGCGATCTCTACTATTTTGCCGTCGTATATGTGCACGACTTCGTTTGCCAGTCGTTTTGCCTGGCTCAGATTGTGTGTTGCAAGTATGATTATGCAATTTTCCTTTGTCCTACTCATAATCGCTCTTTCGATTATTGTTGCGCTATTCGGGTCCAAGTTGGCGGTGGGTTCATCTAGAAGCAGGATTTGTGGGTCAAGCAGGAAAGCTCGTGCAAGAGAGAGTCTCTGTTGTTCTCCGCCTGAGGTTCTCTTTGCTCTCCTTTTCTCAAAATTTCTTAAACCGACAGCCTGCAACGCTTGGGTTATTTCCCACTTTATTTCCGCATCTTTTTTTCCTCTAATTTTGAGGCCGTAAGCCAAGTTATCGTAAACTGACCTGCTGAACATCGCTGTTTTCTGAAAAACTAGTGTGCCGATCTGCCGCAATTCTCTTGCGTTTGTCATCTTACCGTTGAAAAATACATATCCTTTATCCTGTTTCTCCAAACCAGCTATTATCCTGAGCAGAGTCGTTTTCCCTGCTCCATTAATTCCCAACAGTGCTACCGTCTTGCCTCCAACTATTTCCAAATTAACATCTTTCAAAGCTTTAACTGAACCATAGTTCTTTTCAATGCCTAAGAGTCGGAGTGCTACGTCCAATGCCGAAATCAACTCCAAGCTTACTAATTTCTAATAAAAGACCTTAAGACTTATTCTGAACGGGTGGCTTTCCGAATGCGAAGACCAAGGCCTGAAGGTTCCAACGGATGATCCTAAAGATTATGGGCCAACCCATTTCCGTTTGCATCAACCATTCCACAAAGTTGATCACTAAGGTTATCGACAACAAAATTGCCATCAAGATTATTGCATAGGCCATCGCCTCATCGAAATACCCCTCATTCGTCTCAAACGCAATCGTAGTAGTCAGCACCCTCGTCAACCCCGCCAAATTTCCCCCCACAATTGTAGCCACGCCAAGCTCTCCGAAACCTCTGTTGAAAGCGGCTGAAACAGCCAGCACCATTGACCAGATTGTTTCCCTCATTATGGCTAAATTAGTTCTGAGCCTGGAGGCGCCCAGCGTCAGGGAAAGGTCTCTCAGTTGGATATCCGCGGCACCGAGGGCGTTGCTGGTGAAGCTAACGATCAATGGCGTCACCAATATGGACTCGCCAATCGCTATCCCATTAAGCGTATAAAGAAGATGAAGAGACCCGAACTCTCCCATATGTGACATGAGAAGATACAACAGTAGCCCCAACGCAACTGTAGGCACACCTATGAGAGAACTAAAGATTCCTTTGATCACCCATTTTCCCCTAAACGAATAAAGGCCCAAAACTGCTGCGATTGGAATACTCCATAAGCAAGATAACAACGTTGCAAGACCCGTGACATACAACGATCGGTAAACAGTCGCGTACACTTCAGGGTCGCGGCTGAAAATTAATTCAAGAGCTTTCTTCAACGCTGGAACTATGATGTCATTCATTCAGGATCACAATAAAAAAGGGGGAAGGAAACTTTCAAGCGATATCGCAGACAGCGAGCACATCTGTTTACCTCAGTCGTTCACTATATGCGCGCTAGGATCAACGCAAGACGCAGCAGCCGTTTCAATCCCAAGCGTTTGAGTACAAGATGGTTGAGTCATATCTGTAGGCCTGTGGACATTCTGTTCCGTTGATGTACGCGTAACTCTGGATCCAACTCAATAGCGTAGCGTTGCTTCCAGTGGACACCAATGGCAAGAAAGGCGTGAAGAGCGGCGCTCCGAATGTTGACGTCCCATAGTTGGCTAGCACGTTCTGACCGTCCCCACGACACAGCCAATATATGAACAGCATTGAAGCGACGAAGTTCGTTTGCGAAAGATTAGGATTCAACGGGTTGTCCGCAATTACGCTGTAAACGTTCAGCAGGTCTTGGCAGGGTCCAACCACCACTTTCATCTGAATATTCCCTTGTTTGGTGTTGGTCAGATATGAAGCCGTGTCAGATAGCGTGTATCCGCCTAATTCGTTGGCGACGAGAAGTGTGGCTGTCATGCCTTGCCCTGTCGATTTGAACCATGATGTTTCTGTGCTAATTTGCGTATAGTTTATTCCAGCTTCTTTCCATAATGCTATTTCTTTCGTGTTGGTTCCAGATCCGTCGCCTCTCGATACCCATACGGCTTTGCCTTGTTCTCCAAGCGTCTTGATCTGCTTGAGGGCGGCCACAGGCGTCATGCCAGTTACGTTGGCCGGATCATTTTGGGGTCCAACAATTTCGAAGAAGTTGGATGCTATTATTTTGCGATTGACTCCATATCCGCCAGTCAGGAACGGTAGTTCCGACGACGGAGCGTGGACCATCACCATGTCAGCGTCACCTCTCTCGGCAGTCTGTAAAGCAATGCCAGTTCCCTGCGAAAGAAAATTAATAGTTATCCAAGGATACTCCGCCTGAAACGCAGCTTTCATCTGGTCTTCCACCCCTGTTTCAAACAGACTAGTCGTTGACGAAACTGTTAGCGTAGTCGGTGGTGGCATTGTGCCAACCCAACCGAATTTTTTCGCGACCGCCGACACATCCCTGATGTCTACTTTTCCGTCATTGTTGATGTCGCAATAGGGATTCCAATATGGAATGGCGGGAGTACTCCCGAAAGCTTTCGCAACCAAGCTTATGTCTTTAATATCCACTTTGAAGTCGATGTTGATGTCTTCCCTTATCGTAATCGTATTCCACCAGTTTTCCGCGTGCACAGTGGGTACTTGACAGTAAAATGTGAACAGCAATGGCAACATGCAGAGACCGAGAATCAATGTTTTCCTCAATTTTCCATTCAATTTAATTCGTCTCCTTTTTCCCTTACGTTCTCCTTTCACGTAATTCTTTTGATCGCAAAATAGGGCAAGCGATATGCATATAAAAACATTTCGCTTCGGACCGGAAGGCTCACACTAAACCCGCCCGACTCAAGCCTAAAAAACGTGACGAGCAAAGCGCTCCTAAAAAGAAAACTGCAACGGCGAACTTCTAAACCTTATAAGAATTGCAGCATAAGAATAACACTCTGAATGTTCTCCAAGGGTGAGCATAAGCCTTCAGGCAAGATCTGGATAGAGTACAAAGGAAAACCGCTACTGGGAAAGGGCGGAGCCGAGATCCTTAAGAGCATAAAAGAGGAAGAATCAATCTCGAAGACCGCTCAGAAACTCGGAATGTCCTACCGCTACGTTTGGGGATACATTCAAAACGTTGAAAAAGCGCTCGGTGAACCAGTCTTGCAAACTTTCAGGGGAGGCAAATCAGGCGGTGGCGGCGCACGATTGACCAAACGCGGGGAAAGTTTATTAGACGAATACGAGCGTCTGGAGAATTGCCTCAACAAAGTCCTAAACAACAGAAAATATTGGGAGGTGGAAAATCTGAAAATCAGCGCGAGAAACCAGCTGAAAGGAAAAGTTATCTCTGTTGAAAAAGACGGCATAACAGCGAAAGTCAAGATTGAAGTATCAGTACCTGCCGTGGTCACTGCCGTAATAACGAAGGAGGCCATCGAAGACCTGAACGTAAAAGTCGGAGACACCGTAGAAGCAATAGTGAAAGCCACGGAAGTCATGATAGCAAAGTAAACCCTAGAAAACCCCTCATGTCATACGGTTACCGCATACTTCTACCGTAAGCCTAGCCTCTTCCAAACAGTTAATTTTAAAGGTTAAGATACGAGACAGTAAAAGCACTAGTTTAGAGGTGAACAACGAAATGGTCAAAGTAGACGGAACAGAAGTGAAAGAAGGATTATTCTACACCAAAGAGTTTGAATGGCTGAAGGTCGAAGGCGACAAAGTCCGCGTAGGCATAACAGACTACGCCCAAAAACAACTGCGCGAAATCGTATATGCAGAATTGCCAAGCCAAGGAGCCACGACGAAACAGAACGAGCCCTATGGCACGGTAGAATCGGTAAAGGCCGTTTCAGACTTGATCGCACCCATAAGCGGAACAATCGAACAGGTAAACCAAGAAGTTCAATCAAAACCAGAACTGTTAAACGAAGACCCATACGGCAAAGCATGGCTACTAATCATAAAACCATCAAACCTCCAAGTAGAGCTAGCAAACCTAATGGACTTCAACAAGGCTGCCGAGTGGCACAAAACCCTGGGAAAATGAAGGAAAACAAATGCCTAAACGCATAGTCGTCATCGGAGCCCACGCTGCCGGCGTAGACGCCGCCTCAGCAGCAAGAAAGACTGACCGCACAGCCGAAATCACTCTGATAACAGAAGAAAAACACTGTGGCTACTCACGCTGCGGACTTCCGTTCGTAATAGGCGGACAGATCCCAAGCTTCTCTAGCCTGATAGTTTTCCCACCAGCCTACTTCCAAATGATGAAACTAACCCTCAAAACCGAAACCAAAGCCACAAGCATAAACACAACAAACAAGACAGTTGAGACCACAGATAAAAACGGCAAGACAGAAAGCATCCCGTATGACAGCCTAATAATATCCACAGGCGCCAGCTCATTCATGCCTCCGATAAAAGGCAAGGAAAAACAGGGAATCTATTCGCTCCGATCGATAGAAGACGGAGAAAAAATCGAAGCAGCCGTCAAAAAAGGGGCAAAAACAGCAGTAGTCATGGGCGCCGGCCTAATCGGCCTCGAAACAGCGATCGCCCTCCAGGAAAGGGGCCTCAGCGTAACAGTCATTGAAATGCTCCCCCAAGTACTGCCTCAAATGCTCGACCCAGACATGGCAAAAACAGCCCAAGAAATGCTTGAACAGAAAGGAGTCAAGATCCAAATCGGAAAACCTGTTGAAGAAATCCTCGGAACCGAAAAAGCAACTGGAGTCGTTGCTGGCGGCGAACAATACAAAGCTGATCTGATCGTAAGCGCCTTCGGCGTAAGGGCCAACACTCAACTCGCCGTCAACGCCGGAATAGTTGTGGGAGACACAAAAGCAATAAAAACAAATGCTAGAATGGAAACAAGCGCCAAAGATGTCTTCGCAGTTGGCGACTGCGCTGAATCAACACACATCGTAACCCAGAAGCCTTCCCTCATGCAGTTCGGAACAGTGGCAGTCAGACATGGAAAGGTGGCTGGAATCAACGCGGCAGGAGGCTATGCGCTTTTTACGGGTGTCCTAGGCTCCTCGATATCAAGGCTCTATGACACTGACATAGGCTCAACAGGACTGACCGAAACAGCAGCTCAAAGGGCAAGAATAGAAACCGTGACGGGCACAATCACTTCAAAGACAAGAGCCGACTATTACCCAGGAGCACTCCCAATCAAAGTGAAACTCGTCGTCGAAAAAGAGGGACAACGAATAATCGGCGCACAAATCATAGGCGGAGAAGAGGTAACCCAGCGCATTAACGCGATATCCTTCGGCGTACAGATGCAAATGACCGCCCGTGAACTGTCCAAGGCGGACACGGCATATGCACCACCCGTGTGCGAAACTTGGGAACCGCTAGTGCTAGCCGCAGAAATGGTGCTGATGAAACTTCGTTGATCATCACCCATACATTTTTTTGTTTCCCGTCGGAAAATTAATTAGAAGAACCATTTCAGTAGTATCCAACAAGATTTGAAATAACGGTGAAAACACATGACACTAAAAGTAGCGATAAACGGTTTTGGAAGAATCGGCCGGCTGCTCTACAGAGCCGCCCTAGAACAAAAGGCAAACATCGATTTTGTCGCAATCAACGACATAACCGATGCAAAAACACTCGCACATCTGCTAAAGTATGACTCGGTCCACGGAAGATTCAAAGGACAAGTCGAAGCAAAAGGAAGCGACCTGATCGTCAACGGTAAAGAACTTAAAGTGCTTGCACAAAAAGACCCAGCACTGTTACCATGGAAAGACATGGGCGTCTACTTAGTTGTCGAATCAACAGGCTTTTTCACAGACAGAGAAGGCGCCTCAAAACACTTGACGGCAGGAGCCAAAAAAGTCCTAATCTCAGCCCCAGCAAAAAACCCAGACGCGACCATAGTCTTGGGCGTTAACCAGCAAACGTACGACCACAAGAAGCACAATTTGATCTCCAACGCATCGTGCACCACAAACTGCGTTGCACCAGTCACAAAGGTGCTCCACGACAACTTCGGAGTCGAAAGAGCATTCATGTTGACGGCACACTCATACACCAACGACCAAAGAGTAACAGACCTTGTACACAAAGACCTGCGCCGAGCAAGAGCAGCGGCAATCAACATGATCCCAACCACCACAGGAGCAGCATACGCCGTCGGCCTCGTGATGCCTGAACTTGCGGGCAAAATAGACGGAATAGCACTCAGAGTTCCGACCCCAGACGTTTCGATCGTCGACCTAACAGCCGTCCTGAAAAAGAGCGCCACGAAAGAAGAGATAAACGAAGCCTTTAAAAAATCATCTCAAGGCTCATTGAAGAACATACTGGAATACACAGAAGACCCAATAGTCTCAACCGACGTACTTCATAGCACTTACTCAGCCGTCTTCGACGCACAATCAACAATGGTCATCGACAAGAACTTCGTCAAAGTGTTAGCATGGTACGACAACGAATGGGGATTCTCATGCCGAATGGTCGAACAACTCGAAATGATAGGAAAGAAAGAAGGACTCATCTAATCCAAGAAATTCCGTCAAAAATCTAAAATATCGTCCCCGCTTTTTCTCTTTTCAAGGAGTTGAATCCGATGGCAAAATATCTTACTCTAGACGACATAAGAGTCAAGGACAAAGTGGTGCTGGTAAGAGTTGACTTCAATTCACCCATAGACCCCAAAACCCACAAAATACTTGAAGACACAAGAATACGCGCCCACGGCGAAACCACCATAAAAGAACTCGCTGACAAAGGTGCAAAAGTAGTAATTCTAGCGCACCAAGGAAGAAAAGGCGACCCAGACTTCATACCCCTGAAACAACACGCAGAGATTCTAGCCAAGATCCTAGGAAGACCAGTCAAATACGTCGACGATGTCTATGGCGAAAAAGCCAAGAACGAAATTAAAAAACTGAAAAGCGGCGAAATCCTCGTCCTAGACAACGTCAGAACGTTTGCCGGAGAAACCAAGGAAGGAACACCTGAAGAACATGCAAAGACTGACCTTGTCAAGAACCTCGCGCCGCTAGCCGATTTCTTCGTAAACGACGCTTTCGCAGCAGCACACAGAGCACACGTTTCAATCACAGGCTTCACAGCTGTGCTTCCAAGCGCAGCTGGTCGAATTATGGAACGCGAACTCAAATCGCTGAGCAAAGTCCTAGAAAAACCTGAAAAGCCATGCATATTCATTCTAGGAGGCGCAAAAGCGGACGATTCACTCGAAATATCAAAGTATGTGCTGGACAACAGAATAGCAGACTACGTACTCACAGGCGGCGTAGTCGGCCAAGTATTCTTAGCTGCAAGAGGTACAGACCTAGGCAGGCCAAACATGGAATTCTTGAAACAACAGGAACTCATGGACTTGATTCCAGGCATAAGAGAACTGGAAAAGAAGTATCCTGACGAAATTAGAGTTCCGAAAGACGTCGCGGTCGAAATCAACAAGAAACGAAGGGAAATTCCAATAGAACAACTACCGACAAACTACATGATGCTCGACATAGGGGCAAACACGGTTGAAGAATACAGCAGGATAATCCGAAACGCAAGAACCATTGTGGTCAGCGGCCCCATGGGCGTCTATGAAAACGAGCAGTTCAGCTTTGGAACCAAACGGATTTTTGAAGAAATCGCCAACTCAAAAGCATACTCGCTTGCCGGAGGAGGACACACAATAGGTGCTCTCCAAGAGTTTAAACTCTCAGACAAAATCTCCTACGTAAGCACCGCAGGCGGAGCTCTGATAGAATTTCTCATGGGCAAGAAATTGCCAGGTGTAACAGCACTAGAAAGAGCAGCGGCCAGAAAACCATAACAACCCTATTTTTCTCCTTAGACTAATAACTAAGCTTCAGTACGCAGCAACTCGGTCCTTTCCGATAGGTAACAGAGATATAGAAACCCCAAACGAGAATCAAACACGTACAGAAGCAATCAACAGAATTCTCGAAGAGACCAGACGAGTTGACTAAAACAGACGAGAACGGCAGCCGCGTTTTTCTGAAGCAAGCTTAGACTTTTATAAGAAAAAAGCATCAGTATTCAATAACGTCGTTAGTATGGTGAATGAAGTTGGGACAAGAACTCCCATTGTCAGAAAGAATTCTTCAGACACTGCACAACTTATGCGCGACAGCACCTGACCTTGCAAGAAGAAGCGAAGAGCTAGCTCAGGTCTTGCAAATTGACTTGGGCGAAATCGAGAGAACCCTGGACGGTTACAAAGCTGAGGGTTTCGCCGAAAGTTTTGTCGATAACGAAGGAAAAAAAAGGTATTACTTAACTGGAAGCGGAATAATCAAAGTCTGCGCCCTCTTCACGTAGTGAAACCTAAATGCGTGTCGTAATCTTCTCATGGGAATACCCACCTAGAATAGTTGGACAACTTGCAAACCACGTGAAGAATCTCGCAAGCCAACTCGTCAAAAACAGCGTGGAAGTCTACGTTGTGACTTATCATGACTCTCAAACTGGTAGACACGACGATTCAGACGGGGTTAAAACAGTCAGAGTGACAAACCCCGTTCGAACTCACATCGGCGTCCTCACTTGGGTACTCACCTTAAACCAGGAAGTTGAAAGGGCAACCGCAGACATATACTACAGCGTTAACAGACACCTTGACTTAATTGACATTCACGATTGGCATTTTATCCCAGCTGCGGTCACACTGAAGAAGGCAATGAAGATTCCATTCATCTACTCTGTTGACAGCCTCGAGGAACATCGTTCTCACGGAGCAAACTACCCCTTTAACATGGCCATCAAGAGCATAGAATGGCTGGGAACCTACGAAGCAAAAAGCCTCATCGTCAAATCAGAATGGATGAGAAATGAAGTTCTCCGGCTTTACAAAGTTCCGGCAGAGAAAATCAAAACAGTTTCACCGGACTCCCCAAGATGGATCGAAGATATTTTGACGACTTACATGGACGCTACAGAAGGCAGAAGTTCAATATGAACCAAGAACCAAGCGTTATGATGCTTTCTTGGGAATTTCCGCCAAGAATCATAGGTGGAATTTCTCCACACGTCTA
>DASPTR010000058.1:0-3251 GCA_035623315.1 Candidatus Acidiferrum sp.
GACAACCACCAAACCAGCGCAGAAAGAAGTCATAGACTTCTTGAATGAAATGAAGTCAAGAAACAAGTACATGGTTATTGTTGGAGGTTCGCCGACAACAAAGGAGTGGGCCGAAGAAATTGGCGCGGATGGATGGGCGGAAACAGCTGAAGAAGCTGTCAGACTAGCTGAGAAGCTTATGCAAAACAAAAGGTGATCATGTGACTCCTCCTTGGAGAATAAACGAGGTATTGGCTCGAGCTGAAACCGGACCCATTTGTACTGAAAAAGACTTTGACCTCAAAGTGTTGTTCCCGAAACTTCAAGAAGTTATAAAGGAATACAAGATAAAATTCGATCCAGAGAACATTGTGCCATCCGACGACTCACTGGCAGATGACGTGTGGAAAGCAGCTCTCGAACTATATCTAGACGTTGGAACTCTCTGTACGAGTACGCACAGAAGAATACTGTTTGAAGAGGACGAAATAAGAGAAGCTATGAAGAACAGCCCTGGGAAATATCTTGTAGGCTATGGAAAAGATTCAAGAGAACTGTTTCATAGAAAAATCGAAGATGAAAGAAGGCCATTCTGTTTATTCAGTCCGGACATTACTTGTAACGAAGAAATCTTTCTACCTATGTCAATGGCGTATCTCCAAGAACCTCTTGCAGATGGTGTTTGCGCCCCAATCCTAGAAGAGATTGAAGGTAGAAGCATCAAGTCTGGTGCACCGTCTGAAGTGAAAGGCGCGGTGGCTCATGCAATGATGTTCAGAGAAGCTGCAAGGCGAGTTGGGAGACCCGGTATTTTCCTACAAGGTGTTGGAACCGGTGAGTCGGACGCGGCTCAGATATCCGCCAGCAGCCCCATGTGGGGAGAGAGACCGACCGACGGCAGATTTGTTGCTTCAACGTCTGAGTTAAAAGTGGACAATTCACTGCTCAACAAAATGATACATTTTCACCAGTATGGCTGCTTTGTCGGCGCATTAACAGGCCCAATGTTAGGTGGCTATTGCGGAGGAGCCGAAGGTACAGCGATAGTTGGAACGGCGTATCACATTCAGGGATTAATGGTGAATCAAGCTCACTATCAAAACTACTTTCCAATTGATATGAGGCAAGTATGCAATACAACGCGGGAACTTCTCTGGGGGATAAGCCTAGTGTATCAAGGATTGGCTAGAAACACACCTTTAATTTCTATGTCAAACGGCTTCACTGCTGCGGGACCATGCACCCCGATGGTGCTGTACGAGTCAGCAATACATGCGCTGATAAGTGTCGTCTCAGGCTCGAATCTATGGGAGGTCGCTGTTGCTAGAAACAAGTACAAGAATCGAGCCACCCCAATGGAGGCAAGGATGGCTTGCGAAGTTGGGTGCGGCGCGGCCGAATCTAGGATGAAAAGGTCGGCAGCAAACGAACTTGCCAAAAAAGTAGTGTCCAAATACGAAGTGGACGTGCCTAAAGCTCCAATCGGAAAGATGTTTCAGGAATGTTATGACGTAAGAAAAATCGTGCCAAAAGATGACTATAACGAACTTTACAAGAAAGTAAAGAAAGAACTTCGAGACATTGGAATCCCATTCATATACTAGATATTATCGAATAACGAGCGAATGAAAATGAAAGAACCCTTAAACGTCAAGAAACAATTTCTTCGATGACTCGCAGAATTCTGGAACTGTGTAGAAACGTATGTCACCGATGCGCGAAGAATCGTTTCATGGTCAGAGTAGCTTAACGACATGTTGCCAGAAAAGAAATGTGGACTTCGATTGCCGAATCAAGCGTCGGCGGTTCGCACAATTGCTCCGGCCGCTATCCGCCGATTAATGGCTGCTGATCTATACCTTCAGGAGTTAGTGTGAGCAGGTAGCCGTGCATCGTGCCTTCGAGGTATTCGGAGCCGGGGTTAAAGCACATTGTTCTCCCGAGTTTGAATATGCCCGGTGACTCGTGAATGTGACCGTGCAGTCCCATCTTCGGTTGGAATTCTTCAATCACTTTTCGGACAGCCGTGCTGCCGACATGCTCATATTGCGGTTGACCCATGAACATTTTTGGTTGCATGTTCTTTCCAAGTTTCGGTGCCAGGTCGATCGTTGTGTTGAATGGCGGGGGATGAAAATCGCAAACTAGTTGGGACATGTTCGATGCTCTTTTGATTTCGGTCCTGAGGCGCTTCTCAAGTTCTCCCTCTGAACATTCCCGTGGGGAATTCCATGGCGTAGGATTTACCCAGTCGCAATTGATCATCTCATGCGTGTCATCAAGATTGTAGACTTTTCCAACCGTGTACTCGATCCGCTCCGCCTTCTTCAATATTTCGTCAATAGCGAAGGTGTCATCATTGCCCGGGTTCAAGACTACACGCATCTCTTTAGGAAGGATTTCTTCGATTTTTCGAACCCAGTTTTCAACTGCTTCTCTGGTCACCTTATCGAAAAGCTCGTCAATCCTCTCAGGATGCCCTTTGAATTCTTCGTATTCCTGCCGGTTCATGATCCTGTAATAATACCCACACTTCCGGACATCCCTTTGTAATGGTGGAAGCTCAGCTTCGCTGATCTTGTAATCCTCTCCCAAGAATCTCGTCACATACAAGCCGCTATCAAGTTTGACTATCGGAACAATTGCTTTTCCCGTTAGGTCCCCAGAAATCAGAAGCAGGTCGACGTTGAAATTCTTAGCAGTAGAAATAACCTTCAAAAAAAACGTGTCGCTGCTGTGTAAGTCGGAGGCAAATAGTATCTTTGTTTTACCCAATCAGGCTTACCGTTTTTGGCTCCGTGCGCTGGACGCCATTTAAGCTGTTGGTTTGGCTTCACCCCTGCAACCCACAA
This sequence comes from Candidatus Acidiferrum sp., assembly GCA_035623315.1. GTDB lineage: Archaea > Thermoproteota > Bathyarchaeia > Bathyarchaeales > Bathycorpusculaceae > DASPTR01. The sequence continues at coordinate 2,832 of DASPTR010000058.1, forward strand.
CTCGCCGTTTAAAAGGACTTATGGGGTTCCAGCCCGTTCGATGCCCGCCGTCAATTGGATGGACCTGTCGTCTGTCTTGCACATTTGTCGGACTAAGTTGTGATACGCATCGACTCGCTATTCCTAAGGTACAGTGATGGCAGGGTGCTCCTAGATTGTATCAGAGAGTTGCTACGAAACGCAACTTGAACAGCGGCTCAGACAATCCTAGCAACAAATAAGTTCGGCTTGCTGATATCCGCGGGGTCCGCGGGGACGATTAGAACTTGAAGACATCGAACCATAAGGAGGACTATGTATATGGTGTCTTGGGTGCTGGCAGGCAAGGCACTGCCGCAGCCTATGATCTGGCAAGATTCGGAAATGCCAGCAAAGTTGTAGTGGGAGATGTCGACCCCAAAATCGCAAGAGGGGCTGCTG
>DASPTR010000059.1:0-9892 GCA_035623315.1 Candidatus Acidiferrum sp.
TGCCTTTCTCCTTGCAAAGCCGCAAAAACCCTCGGTTCTAGAATGTGATCTTCGAACAGCTTCCCAGGCTGACCTTTATCCATCGTTACTCTAAAAGGCTTGAGAGAAAGGTCAATCTTCCAAGAACTGCCTAGGCGGCTGACTGATACGTCATAATAGTTAGACGTTGAGTACCGATACCTCAAATCAGCCAAATACGCTTCATTCTTTGAGAGTTCGACTAGTCTTACACTCTCTAGCTTTACCGTAATGACCCCCCACGTCGCGTTAGAGCATGCCCCAAACTTTTCACGGTGCGAAACATTAATCTTTTCTATTACCTTACAGAAGCGGCTGAAATGGACATCGTAAACAGACCTGAGATTTCTAAGTCAATCGCACTCACATACGGGGTATTCATAGTCCTGACTTTGGCCCTTACAGCTTTCTTCATTGGTTTGGCCGTCTTCACGCCGATCAATGTCTATGCAGGAGGAGTGGTGTCCGTCATGCTGGCTTTTGTCTCATTAGTTATCATGCTGATATTCGCGTCTATCCTTCGAACCAGCTACGTCATAAGAGACGATGAACTGATAATCAACGCGACTAGACTCATAGGTGGACCCAAGACTGTACCTCTGAAAACCATTAGTTCAGTAGAGAAGACGGTCATACCGTTCGGATTCAGACTCTTCGGCGCAAGCTTCTACGGAGGATATTGTTACTTTCCGAGTATCGGAAGAGCCTTCGTGGTCATAACTAACTTTGAAGACGGTCTATGGATCAAAACGGAACATGGAAACTACATCATAACACCCAGCAACCCTCTAGGCTTCAAAGAAATGATTGAGCGTGCGCGCTAGAACGTGTGTACATACCCCAAGTTCATAAATGATTTAAAACTCTCGTACAAAACAATCCCAAGGCTTATCCTTGGCCATAGCTGGGGCGTTGCTTGCCTGAAAAAGAGTTGACGCGCGACTTCTCCAAGCACAAAAGAGAAGAGGAGACGCTAGGTGAATCTGAAAAGCTGAAGGAGAGGCTATCGGCTCTGAACTTCTGCGGAGGAAAACTGAACGCGGCAGACAATCTGAATAGAGTTTACGAATTAACCCTCGACACTATTGAGCGCACCCTAGGTTTCGAAGATGCAGCCTTCATGATTGTGGACAAAGGATATCTTCGAGAAGTGTGCCAACGCGGGACCAACGCTCCGTCAACTTTCGAGTTACCATTAGACGGAACGAAAAGAGGCATAACTGTCAGGGCAGCAGTCACTCGCAAAGCGATCCTAATTTCTGACCTCAGTAAAGACACAGATTATGTCAGAGGCACTGACAGGGTACGCCCTGCGAAATCAGAGCTTGCTGTTCCAGTCATCGCTGAAAACAGTGTTCTTGGTGTACTAAACGTTGAAAGCGCAGAATTAGGCGCATTTGACGAAAAGGATACTGTTCTTCTTCAAATTTTAGCTTCGCATGCTTCAACGGCTATGTGTAACATAATGAAACGGAGTGAAATCGAGCGTCGGAACAAACAATTAGCTTTGCTGATGAGCAGTTCTGCTGATCTAATAAGCTCTAAAGACCTGCACCATCAGCTTCAATTGATCGCCGATGCAATAAATCAAATTGGATGGCGGAGAGTGGTACTCTCCGTAAGGAACGAAGACTTGGAAATAGTGCGGCAGGAAGACATTGTGACTGCAGGATTGACGGAGAAAGAAAGGGAATTCCTTTGGACCCATAGGCAATCTGGGCAAGTGTGGAATGAACGATTTGGGAAAGAATATGATCGATTCAAGATTGGCGGGTTCTTCTACTTGCCCTGGAGTGACCCATGGGTCCGAAAGAGGTTCAGCCAAAACACAGTCTCAAGTCATCTTAAGCTTAATCAAATGGTAGATTGGGATCCGGAGGATTTGTTATACGCACCTCTTACAGTGGCTGACGGAAGGATAGTAGGCGTGGTCAGTATGGACGACCCTGACGATGGAAAAAGACCCACGTTTGATTCTCTTGCCCCACTGGAACTGTTCTTGCACACAGCCGGCGAAGTGATCGAAAGAGCTCATCTGATGGAGCAATTGAAAGAATACACAGAGCGCTTGGAGGAAAAAGTGATAGAACGCACGCAGGAACTGAAAAAAACCCAAGAAAGACTCCTCAAATCAGAGAGACTTGCTACGATCGGAGAACTAGCAGGCATGGTCGGTCACGACTTGCGCAATCCTTTGACAGGCATTGCCGGCGCCACGTATTACCTGAAGACGAAGCTAAGAACTGCATTGGACGAAAGCTCCGAAACAATGCTGAAGGTTATTGAAGAAGACATTCAGCGTTCCAACAAAATAATAAACGACCTCTTGGAGTATTCACGAGAAACGAAACTGAGAGCAAATGAAACTGATCCGAAAACAATCTTGAGACAAACATTATCCTCCCTCAAAGTCCCCGAGAACATCACTATTGTGGACAAAACTCAAACAAAACCCCGAATCAACGTTGATGATGAAAAGATGCGAAGAGTCTTTTTGAACCTGATCATAAACGCCTTCGATGCGATGCCAAAAGGCGGAACACTTTCAGTAAGGAGCAGAAAAGTGAAAGAGAATATTGATATCGGTTTCTCGGACACAGGGGTCGGAATGACCAATGAAATTTTAACAAATCTGTGGTCACCTCTCTTCACGACCAAGGCCAAGGGCATGGGTTTCGGCTTGCCAATCTGCAAACGTATAATCGAGGCACATGGAGGAATGATTTCAGTGGAAAGCTGTCCAAATAAAGGCTCCACATTCACCATCAGCCTTCCGATCAAACCGACAACCGAACAAGGCCTCGACATCATCGTGGATATTCCAGAACATCCCCTATCAAGAATGGAAAAAGCCCGTGTCAAGGCAGAAGAAAATTAGGATCAAAGGCTTTCCAGCGGCGAAAACACGCCTTAAGGTGCATGCCATGAGGAGCAGTTCTATGAAAATCTTCATTTCAGGCAGTTCATGGGCAACTCAAAGATGGATGTCCTCTTCCTCGAATTAGACGTAGAGAATTACCGAGAACAGCCAAACCAGGAGGCAAATGCCAAGAACCCTCGCAGGCATTAGGAGGTCATCATCAATGCCAATTGTCGTAGCATCTGTTATTTGACAAAAAAAAGTGCTTATATTATACGAATGAAATTATTCTATGTCGCGTCCTTTGGAGAAACAATGCCGAATGAAAAAAAGAGTGAAACAAGGCCGCTCAATGATGATCATCGGAATGTTCATCATATTGGGATTAACCCTGTTCAGAGCTATTCCCAGCCTCAGTTGGACATTATCCGCCATCATTGCCCTGTCAGCGTTCGGTCTGATTGTGGCTGGGCTACTGCTAACCCAATTATGAATTCCTAAGAGCGAAAAAAGCGCTCCCTGCGTGTTTCTTATAGCAGGTTCTCTTGCCAGTGCTCAACTATTTTTCCATCAGGGCCAAATTTGAAGAAGAAAACAGGTTCTGTAAATACTTCCTCTCCTGTGCGTGGCTTCCCTCGAAACGCTGCAATGTTTGTCGCAGAAAGGCTTGTGTGAGCATCCACCGTGTCGCCTTCAGCGTGAATATCATCTATGTCCAGATGAACATCTGCAAAAGCCGCTTGGAAATCCTTGACGTAACCTTTGAAAGCCTCTGTTCCTTTTATGTCGCCTCCGTCTCCTGAAACGTGTACAACGATGTTCTTCGCACATACTTCGTCGATCGTAAAGAGCACGCCTTCATTGAATATGTCATTTAACAATTTGAACGCAGTTTTCTTTCTTGCTTCAAGTGAGGCTTCCATTTTTGTCACCCATGTCTAATCAAAAGTTTACGATTTACGTAGAAGCAATGTAAGTTTACCTCTTAAAGTTTGCGTGACGGCACAGATGCGGAGATGAAACAGCCCTTCAGATAGAAAATGCTCCGAGTAATGGGCCGTTTCAGACTAAGCGGAAATCCTCTTTCAAAGTGGTAAGAACGACGTGTGTGTTCGTGCGTTCCACGTAGGGTAACGACAGAAGATGCTTTGTGAATTTGCTCAGGTCCTCTCGACTCTTGAATTTTGCGACTATCGCAGCGTCCGTTAAGCCTGTTAAATCGTACACGCAGCAGACGTTGGAACTTCTGGCGATTTCGGTCTCCGTTTCCAAGAGCCTTCCTTTAGAAACCGTTATTTCGGTGACCACGGTCAATTCATAGCCCAGTTTTTCCTGATCCAACAGCACCGTATAACCCCTTATTATGCCATCATTTTCCATCCTTTTTATCCGTGACAATGCCGTGCCAATTGAAACGCCGCACTTCTTAGCAATCTGCCTTGACGAAAGTCTGGCTTCCATGGTTAAGGCATTCAAGATTTTGACATCTGTTTCATCCAACTGCATTCCAGAACACCATTACTACACATTCATTCAATATCTTGACCTTTTATTTAACATTTGTCTTCCTTTTTAGCAATAAAGCTTTTATGTGTACACCTAGACTTCACTATCTTATTAATTTGCACAATGAGGAAACATAGTGACCTAAGTCAGGTCTGAGAAAATCTCGAACCATGGTTTGAAAGTCAGGTGTCTTCATTGAAAGCCACTTACGAAAGATATCATGTTACAGTAAAAGATGCAGCACCCAAGATCAAATTACCACCAAAGTTCATAATCAAACGATACAACAACTGCACAAACGTTCAGGAATGCGTCCAAGCCTGCGTGTACAGTGTTCATGAAGCAAAAGAGGATGGCAAGATTGCCGAACCTAACCAAGACTTGTGCAGGGGCTGCTACATGTGCGCCCTCAAATGCCCAAAAGGCGCGATTTCAATCGGAATTAACCCAGAATTTGAAAAAATAGGAAACTCATATTATACTCCAGACAGAATAAAAACGATCTATTTTGAAGCAGAAAGCGGCAGGGTTCCCGTTTCAGGCGCTGGGTACACTGGCCCCTTCACCGGAGAGGGTTTCGACAGCATATGGTTCGATTTCTCCGAGATAGTGAGGCCGACTAGAGATGGAATTCATGGAAGAGAGTACATTTCAACCAGCGTAGACTTAGGAAGGAGACTGCAATCGCTTCAATTCGACAAAGACCAGAAACTGCTCTCCAGCATTCCAAGAACCCTAGAGATTCCTATACCGATGATTCTGGATGCTCCACCCAGCTGCGGAACAAACCGAAACCTCTCACAAGCCCTAGCGAAGGCCGCTGCTGGACTCAAAACCTTCGCCATAGTAAACGCCCTTGAGTATTCATCCGATTTGATCGAATACAAAGCCAATCTGATACCCAGAATCAGCTCTGAAGAAATAGACGCATTTGAAGATCTGGTTAAGGCGTCCAAGATCGTTGAAGTCGACCTCAAAGATCACGACGTAGAAGACCACTTGAAGAAAGTGAAAGCGTTTAATCCCTCGGCACTGGTTTCATTCTACTTTTCTTACGACAAAGAAACTCCCGAAAAGGCAGATGCAGTTGCGAAAACAGGAGGAGACATCGTCCACTTTCACGTTGAAGACAAAATTGTTGAAAAAGACCCCAACGTAATCAAGAACGCTATTCGCACCCTTCACTCATATCTCGTCGAAAAACACAGTCGAGACAAGATCACCCTAATCTCTAGTGGAGGAATAGCCGAAGCGGCCCACGTTCCGAAATCCATAATCCTCGGCGCCAACGCCGTCGCAGTTGGAACGGCCTATCAAATTGCCCTCGGATGCAAACTCTGCCACCACAATACACCCTGCCAAGACTGCACGTTACTGTTAGAGGATGCAGACGTTGACCTGGCAGCACAGAGGATAACAAACCTGATCGGCGCATGGAGAGACCAACTGCTCGAAGTGCTCGGAGGAATGGGCCTAAGAGAAGTAAGAAGGCAAACAGGCGAAGTTGGCAGAGCGATGTTCTTCGAAGACCTGGAGACCAAAGTTTTCGGTGACAAAGAATGATGCAAAAGGAAACCGTAATGCAGAAGCAACTCTCTCTGCGACAGCCAGAAACGAAACTGACGCCATTTCCATACCCAAGCTCGATAGAAAAGTACGAAGTGATAATCGACAGGCCAAAGTGCACAATGTGCGGCATCTGCGCTGAAGTCTGTCCATCATGCATAGGGTCTTCAACGATAGATTATGAAGCCTACCAAAAGTCAGATGGATACTTGCGCCTAGCCGTCCCAAAGATCTCCTGCACGGGCCCCTCATGTAATCGATGCGTGAACAAGTGTCCAAGCAATGCACTCTCGGTCAAAATCAGTCCGCAGTACCTTGCCCTCGGCGACCTACGATGGACACCCGACTTGATCTTATCAACGTGGGAACAGGCTGAAGTCGGCAGCACATCTGGAAAAAACGAATACAAAATCGGAGATTCCGGAGGAGGCTTCGACAAGCTTCGATTCGACTTCGAACTCGACAAAGAACAAAGCAGCGAAGAAGAGCTCTTTGACGAAGAAGACAAGGACACATCCTTAGTGCTGAACAAGAGAAGTGACGGACGGCCGGAAACCAGGATTCCCATTCCCGTCTATGGCGCAGATATGTCCTATGGCTCTGTAAGCCTAAACGTAATGCTTGCGAGAGCCAAAGCAGCTGAGGCTTGGAACACCTTCACCAGCACTGGCGAAGGGGGCTATCCTGACGAGTTGATCCAGTACAAAGATCACGTCATAACCCAAGTTGCAACGGGCCACTTCGGCGTGAATGCTGACACCATCAAAAGAGCAAGAATCATAGTCCTAAAATACGCTCAGGGCGCAAAACCGGGCTTAGGAGGACACTTGCTCGCTGACAAAGTCACTCCTGAAGTTGCAAGAATACGTGAAGTGGTTCCCTACATAAGCCTGTTTTCCCCATTCCCGTTCCATAATGTCTACTCTGTCGAAGATCATTACAGACACGTTCAATTGATGGAAGACATAAACCCTCAAGCCCTAATCTCAGTCAAAGTCTCAACCCCCACGGACGTGGACATGGTTGCGATTGGAAGCTACTACGCAGGAGCCCACATATTACAGATAGACGGTGGTTTTGGCGGGACAGGCGCAGCCCCTGACATAGCCAAGAAAAACATTGCAATGCCGATTGAATATGCGATTCCGATCGTTCACAATTACCTGTTGAGAGAAGGAGTCAGAGATAATATTACAATAATGGCCAGCGGCGGAATTAGAACAGCATTCGACATCGCCAAAGCAATAGCCCTAGGTGCTGACGGAGCGGTAATCGGAACCGCAGAGCTGGTTGCACTCGGCTGCAAGAGATGTGAAAACTGCGAAAGAGGAAAAGGCTGCCCTGCAGGCATAGCCACGACAGATCCTGCCCTAATGTACTCCATCGACACAAACTGGGGCTGCCAAAGGATAATCAACCTCTACAGTTCATGGAAGAAACAATGGAACCACATTCTTGGCAAGCTTAATCTGGAGAATATCCGGGAACTTCGACCAAACGACGAAGTCAGATTCAAAAACGGCCGATTCAACCATATGATTCATCTCGATCACCTGAGGCGACACCTTTGAACAAGACAGTTTCAACCACCACAGTTCCAGAGAAAGAACGTGTTGCCAACTCCTATGACGATTCAACCCACGTGAACGTGGCGGAAGGCGGATGCGGAGTCCTCGGAGTCGCATGTTCCGTTCCCATAAAAGGAAGGTATCTGCTGCAACCCTTGGTCCAGATGCACAATAGGGGGAACGGGAAAGGCGGCGGCATAGCCGCAGTCGGTCTCTCAGCGAAGCAACTAGGCGTTTCCGAAAGGATTCTGGAAGAAGACTACTTGCTGCAAATAGCCTACATTGATCCAAGAATAAGAGAAGAAGTCGAATCTCAATTCATAAGATCCAACCTCCGCGTTGAGGCTGAGGAAAAAGTTCCAGTAACCGCGGACTACAAGGCTGTGGGGTTGGAAGTCAAACCTCCAGAAGTCTGGAGATACTTCGTCAGGGCAAAAGAAGACAAGCTGAGGCAATTCGTCGAAGCGAACGGATTTGAGGGGCTCGAACCTTGGAAGGCAGAGGACGAGTTCATCTACAGAAACAGCTTTGCCCTCAACAAGAAATACTATGCGGCGCTAGGCGACAAGAAAGCCTTCGTACTTTCTCATGGGAAAAATTTGATCGTCTTCAAGATCGTTGGATACGCCGAACAAGTCCTGCGCTATTATCAGCTTGAAGATCTTGAAGCTCACATTTGGATCGGGCACCAGAGATATCCGACCAAAGGAAAAATCTGGCATCCTGGTGGTTCCCACCCGTTCATAGGTTTGCACGATGCGCTGGTTCACAATGGTGATTTTGCAAATTATTATTCAATAACAGAATACCTGAGGCAGAGGGCCATCTTTCCACTGTTCCTGACGGACACCGAAGTTGCCGCCCTGTATTGGGACCTCCTAACGAGGACCTATGACTACCCAGTAGAGTATGCGATTGAAGCCATTGCCCCGACGACCGAAAGAGACTTCGCGATGCTTCCAGAAGACAAGAAGAAAATCTACAAGGCTGTCCAAGCGACACACCTTCACTGTTCTCCTGATGGACCTTGGTTCTTCATAATCGCAAGAAACAACCCAAGAAAAGACGAGTATCAACTAATCGGAATAACTGACACTTCAATGTTAAGGCCCCAAGTATTTGCACTTCAAGAAGGACAGGCAAAAATAGGTTTCATAGCCTCGGAGAAACAGGCAATAGACGCGATGATCCAGAATTTAGCCAAATACGACTCAAGATTCTATCCAATGTGCGATCTTTACTGGTATGCCCGGGGAGGCAGCTACACAGATGGAGGCGCTTTCGTTTTCACCATCGACAAATCAAAGAATCTCATGTGCACCGACAAGTTTGGAAAACCCATCTCGGCAACAAGACATCAGCAACATCACAGAATGATACCGAACCATACACGTCAACCTTTCAGTGTTGATGAAAAACTGAGGAGAAAACCAAATGCCCTTGACCTCTTCACTTTTGCCTCGGAGAGAATCGCAAACTGGGACTTTGACGATGCGTTTTCCTTTTCAGAAGCCCTGAAGGAATACGCTCGCAAGGGCGACGAAGAAAAAACAGTCGCCATACAGGCAATTACGCTCCTTATCGATAGGAGATATGACACCGGGAACAAGAGAAAGAGCGACATCGTTTCTCTGTTTGAAGAAAAACTCTTCGACATCTTCAGTTCTGCACCGTCCACGAAACCCCAAGAGAATGGTATGTACCGTATGACCAGCTTTGGACAAAGAAATGATCTGAAAGGCCCATCACGTTCAGGTCAAACACTCGTGATAGACGCTGCTGAATTTCACCCAGAGGGAGAAGAAGGGACGTGCCGATTTCTTGAAAAAGCTTACAAAATGGGTTGGAAAAACTTCATAGCCTACAATTTCAACGGACAAAGGAATTTCGGAGCCGGACTCGTTGCAAGGGACAAAGTCAGAATCGACGTGTACGGAAGAGTCGGCGATTGCCTCGCCGCTTTCGCAGACGGCCCAGAATTCTACGTGCATGAGAGTGCTCAGGATTCTGTAGCCTATTGCTTCAGGTCTGGAAAACTGGTGATCTTCGGAGATGCAGGAAAAGCCTTTGAATACGGCGCAAAGGGCGGAGTAACCTTTGTTCTTGGAGATTTAATCGATAGACCCCTGATCAACGCCGTCGGAAGCGCCACAGCAGTGATTAACGGTTCATGCAAAGATTACATGGGCGAATCTTGCATGGCGGCAAAGGGGTTCATAATCTTAAACGGCATAACCTTCAACGACAACGGGAAGATCGTTGACCAGGAAACTCCTTATCCTGGTGGAAACCTGTTTCCCCTCGCCGCTGCAAGCACCGTGTACTTGAGAGACCCGAGAGAAACAGTGGGCGAAGATCAGCTTAACGGCGGCAA
>DASPTR010000060.1:0-5563 GCA_035623315.1 Candidatus Acidiferrum sp.
GAGATTTCAACAGGCGGCGCGAGGGAAGATGAAAAGGAAGTTCTTATCCGCAGAATCAGGGAGACTGGTCTAAAGGAGCAAGACTATGAATGGTACTTGGACCTGCGTCGTTACGGTAGCGTTCCCCACGTTGGTTTCGGAATGGGTCTAGAAAGAGTGTTAACGTGGATTCTTGACTTGGAAAACATAATAGATTCGATTCCGTTTCCTCGAACATTGAGGAGATTTTACCCGTAGAAACTGAGAATACTTGTAGGTTTCGACAACCCAAAAAGGTTCGTGTGCTGCTTTAGCTCCTCATTCTAAGCGGTGGTATTTTCGATAAGCGGGTCTTGCGTCCAAGGAACATCGTATGTTCAATTTTGATTACAGGGACATAAACAAGGCTTTGACCTGTTGGATTCCTCGCATTCCTCTGACTCTTCCTACGAGGTCGCGGATTCGCTCGTTGTTTCCTTGGGCGATGAAGATCTCCAGGCAGTATTTGTCGTCGATGTGTCTGTGCACGTTTTCTACTACTACGTCGTCGAATTCGTGTCTGACTTCTGACATTTTCAAGTCGACGTCTCTTCTGGCATAATCACATGTCATCATTATCGTGGCGGCAACGTTTCCAGTTTCCATTTTGGCTATTTCTGACTCTGCGATGAGGCTTCTTACAGCGTCTCGGAAGGCTTCTGACCTGCTGTAGTAGCCGCGTATCTTCATGAAGTCGTCAAATTTAACTAGAAGATCGTTTGGAAGAGTTATGCTTATCACAGTCAAAACGTTCACCGTTATTAACAAAACATCTAATTCATATTAGCTTATTAATATTCCTACGGCACATTTAAGCACTATGTTAATATGAGCTACAGCCTTCCTTAGCGTTTGAGGCGGACACATGCCTACGCCAAAAGGCGAAGCCGAGGGCCATGAAAGAGGGAAGAGGATCGTATGGCTCATCTTGGCTCTGGTGCTGGGCCTTACGATGGGCACGGCTGGTTTTCTTGATTTGTCGGCCCATGGAATTCCTTTGGGTTTTGCAATGCCCTTGTTGAATGCCCCCGCGACAGTTTCAGGAATTCTTTATCGTATGACAGTCGCAATCATAGGCTTATACGTTGGATTAGTCGGACTGAGGGACCTGTTTGTCGAGAGGAGATTTTCCGTTGAGTTTCTCATGTCAGTCGCTGCTTTTGGTGCATTGTACTTGGGCTTTCTTTTTGAGGCCGCCACGGTGCTTTTCCTCTATGCCGTAGCAGAGTATTTTGAGGGTTATATCGAAGACAGGGCCAGAAGAACCGTTGAAGAGCTTTCTCAGTTTATGCCTGACAAAGCAACAGTGATGATGGGAGCTTCCGAGCAGAGTTTGAGCGTGAAAGAAGTTCAGCCCGGCATGATCATGCTCCTCCGACCTGGAGAGAGGGTGGCACTCGACGGGAGAATCGTTGAAGGGACATCGTCAGTCGATCAGTCTCTCGTGACGGGCGAATCAGTTCCCATTGCGAAAAAAATTGACGATGAAGTTTACGCGGGCACGCTGAACCTGAACGGAGTTCTAAAGGTTGAGGTCAGCAGAGGCGCCGAAGGCACACTTGTATCCAGAATCGTTCGGCTTGTCGTTGAATCCAGGAAGAGAAAAGCCTCCGTGGAAAAGCTCGTTGATAGGTTCGCACGAATCTACATCCCCATAGTCATATCCTTAGCAGCCTTTACTGCGTTCGTCATTCCTAGGATTACTGGAGGATCTTTCGAAACTTGGCTGTACAGATCTCTGATACTTCTAGTAGTCTCCTGCCCGAGTGCTTTTCTGATATCGGTTCCTGCAACCATGTTCATGACCATCGCAATAGCTGCCAGAAACGGAATCATCGTGAAAGGCGGAGTCTACATCGAGAAAATGGCAAGGATCAAAGCTGTAGTCTTCGATAAGACTGGAACATTGACCTTTGGAGAACCGACAGTCCATAACGTCAACACCATCGAGCAGGCTGACGAGCGTGCGTTGACCTATGCGGCTGCGTTGGAGCAGTATTCGAATCATCCTGTCGCTCGAACCATCGTGAAAAAAGCGGCTGAGTGCAACTTGGATTACGGCAAGTTAACCGTGAAAGAAGTGAAGGAAATCCCAGGCAAGGGATTGGTGGGCTACGTCAATGATGTTCACGTGGCCGTTGGAAACATGGAGTTGATGTCCGACTACGCCTGCAACTGCGACGAGATCGGTGAAATCTACGAGAATGATAAACACGCCTTCACGTGTGTGGCCATCGAAAAATCTGCCGTGGCAACGATCTGCGTGACCGATGCCATAAGAGAAGATGCTGTTGAAACGGTGAAAGCCCTGAAGAAAGCTGACGTTCACACGGCGATGCTCAGCGGAGATAGGAGCAAAATCGTGAGCGAAATTGCACAGCAGCTGGACGTGGATGAAGCTCGCGCAGAACTGTTCCCTGAGGACAAACTTCGGGTTCTAGGCGAGATAATGTCGGAATACGGACAAGTCGCGATGGTGGGCGACGGAGTCAACGATGCTCCCGCCCTCGCTGCCTCGGACGTGGGGATCGCGATGGGAAGCAAAGGCGTCGATGCTGCCCTCGAATCAGCTGACGTCATCTTGGTCAACGATAAACTAATCCAAATTCCCTACTTGATCGGGCTCAGCGATAAGACAGTGAAGGTTGCCAAGCAGAACATTGCTGCTTCTTTGACGGTAAAAGTGATTCTTGGAGCGCTGGGACTCTTCGGGCTAATTCCCCTATGGTTCACCGTGGCATCGGGCGATGATGGCCTTACGATGCTCGTTCTTCTGAACGTTCTGCGTCTAACACGATTGAAACCCTAAAAGCATTCATGTGCTCCCCTCAAATCAGAAAGGAAAATCCGCCTGACCGTGAACCTCAAGAAGGATCGTGCAGAGCGTAAGTGTCACGTTGCCCTGACTGAAAAAGTTTAATCGGCAACCAGTGCACTTCTGAGTTATGCTGTCAGACGATCTTGTTGCAGCTTTTCTGGCGTTGAGCCTAGCTTTGGTTTTGGTTAGGGCCATTTATGAATTCCAAAAATCTCGTCGAGGCCAGAAGACAGCACTTGAAGAAGCTGAGTCTGATAAAAGAGAGCCGTTGATCTTTCTGAGTGCTATTCTTGTAGTTGTCTTCTACTTGGAAATGACTTTGTACGTCGTTTGGGTTCTCGCAACTCTTCCAAACGTTACAGCTATGTCTCAACTTCAACTTCGTTTTCCATTTGACTCATATGTTCAGATTCTTGGCTTTGCCATGATGATTTTCGGGTACATAGTTGTCTTTCTAGGGTTGTACGCTGTTGACCATGATGTGCTTGTCACGTCCGGTGCGTACCATTACGTGCGGCATCCTCAGTATCTTGGTTATTTCATTGTTTTCGGCGGGTTCTTTCTGCTACTTTTGAACTTCATTGCCTTGATACCGTTGCTGTCGATTCCTGGGGAAGTTCGTATGGCAACTATCGAAGAGGGGTTTTTGGCAAGAAGGTTCGGAGATCGTTACGTTAGTTATAAGAGATTTACCGGAAAATTCTTCCCGAAGGTGAGGCACAGAGGCAGACGATCGGAGGGGTAAGTGTGGAAAAAGAATCAGAGGCTCGGCTTATGATGACAGGAAGCCGCCATCAACCACTACTAGCGTTCCGTTCACGTAGGTTGACAAGTCGCTTGCAAGGACCAGAGCCATTCGGGCAATTTCATCAGGCTTACCTATTCTGCCTTGGGGTGTTCGCATGTCGTATTCTATGCCTGTTTTTACGACGCCGAGCTTGAGTTTCATCAATTCTTTTGCAACTTTCTTGGTTCCTGATGTCCATATTCCCCCTGGCACGAGCACGTTTACTCTGAATCCATGTTTTGCGTATTCACTTGCTAGTGTTCTTGAGAGGACCATTACTCCTGCTTTTGTGATGTCATAATGGGACAATTCTTCCTTGAGAGGCATTACTGCTTCAATGGAACCCATGTTGATTATCACTCCTCCCTTCTTCAACCTACCCTTTATCATGTGCTGGCACATCCAGAAGACCGAGTTCAAATTGACATCCATCACTTTCTTCAAGAAAGCCTCATCCACGTCTAAGAAGGACTTAGCCGGATATATTCCAGCGTTGTTGACAAGAATGTCAGGTTCTTTTCCTTCCAGTTTCTTCCAAAGAGCGTCTATTTCTGTTTTCTTTGAAAGATCAACCCTATCGGTGTTCACGTTCACTTTGAACTGACTCAATTCTTTCTTTACGGCATCTAAGCTTTCTCCGTCGATGTCGACCAACTCCAAGTCTGCACATGCCTCGGCGAGCCTGTAAGCTATAGCCCTGCCGATGCCTGTTCCTGAACCGGTGACGAGTGCTTTCTTCTTCGCTAGAGAAATAAGCTCGGACAAAGGCTTCAAATCGCTTCTGCCAGTCTTATCTGTGCTCATCGTTTATGCCTCTCAAATTCCTGATCAACCGTGTAAGACCGAGGTTGGTAAAAACATTTATCTCCAGTTTGTTGCTGCTGAAATCAACAGGACTGGAACTTGAGTATAGGCTCATTCCCTCAACTCCGACCCCGATGTATACAGCATCATAGTGTGGCGAACTAGGTACAATTAAGAACTACAATCCATTATAGAAAGTTCTTTTAATCCGCCGGTGAAAATGATGCCGGAAGTGGTCATGTGAAAATAGGGTTCTTCGTTTCGGAATACCCGCCGCAGATAGTGGGCGGATTGGGTACGTATGCTGAGTATATTACTCATGAACTTGTGAAGCTAGGTCATGATGTTACTCTTTTTACGCTCAACACAGGAGGTTTGAAGACCAAAGAGGACATGGACGGAGTCTCAGTTCATCGTCCCATGATTGTAGATGCCAGTAACATTTTTCCCATTTTCGTCACCAATGATCTTTTGAGATGGGGAAAGAATATTCGTTACTTCAGCGACACTGTCATCTACAACGTGTTGAGCGCGAGCAAGCTCATAAACGGGTTGATCCGAAAAGAAGGTTACACGTGTGACTTAGTGTGCGTTCATGACTGGCTAAGCAGCGTGGCTGGGATGATAACGAAGAATGAGACAAAGATACCTGTAGTCTTCCATGTTCACAGTACCGAATGGGGAAGAAGCGGAGGACAAGGCTCCGAAGTGGTCTCCGGTCTTGAGTCGGAAATGGCCCGACAGGCCGATGGCATAATCACCGTGAGCTATTCAATGCGGGATGATCTAATACGTCACGGCTGGGCCGAACCAAAAATCCACGTTGTCTGGAATGGCGTTGATCCAGAAAAGTACAATCCCCGCAATTGCAAAGCAGAAGACGTAGCCAAAATCAGAGAAAAGTACGGAATTCCAGCAGACTGGAATTTTCTTCTATTTGTCGGCAGACTCACATGGGTCAAAAGCATCAGGAATCTCGTGCAGGCACTTCCAACGGTTCTTAAAGATTATCCGAAGACGAAGCTTGTCATTTTGGGCAAGGGAGAAGAACAGAAAGACATACTCGAGATGGCCGAAAGACTCGGAATCAAACAGAACCTTATTTGTCGCTTTGAATTCGTTCCCGAAGAAGAGAG
>DASPTR010000061.1:0-12480 GCA_035623315.1 Candidatus Acidiferrum sp.
GGGATACTAGCGCTCGCTTTAGCATCAAATTTTGAAGAGAAGGGACTCTGTTGAAAAATGCTGTGAACATGTCTGTGCGCGAAGTTTTCGAGGTTTTCGAGACTTCGGCAAATGGATTGACGAGAGAAGAAGCTGCAAAAAGATTGGTAACATACGGCCCAAACATGCTCATCGAAAAGAAGGGCACGCCTATCGCTTACAAGTTTCTTGGTCACCTCAAAGACCTGTTCAGCGTGCTGTTACTTCTTGCAAGCCTGCTTGCCGCCATCGGTGGCGCCCTGCAAAAAGATCAAGGCATGTGGGAACTCAGCTTCATCATATTGGTCGTAGTTCTAATTAACACCGTTTTCAGTCTTTTCCAAGAATGGCGAGCTGAAAAAGCCATGGAAACGCTGAAAAGCTGGATGCCCGAGTACGCCAAAGTCATCCGCAACGGAGAATTGCAGAAAATACTCGTTAGAGAACTTGTCCCAGGCGACATCATAGTGCTTGAAGAAGGTGATCGGGTTCCAGCTGACGGCAGGCTGATTGAAGCTTTCGAACTGTGGACGAACAATGTTCCCTTGACAGGCGAATCTGAACCGCAACCGCGAACTGCTAAAGTTGAGACAACCGAAAACGGCGCTTATCTGGATGCGCCAAATCTTGTTTTAATGAGCACAAGCGTGGCAAGGGGTCAAGGCAAAGCAGTCGTGATCAAGACCGGGATGAGCACGAAGTTCGGGGAAATCGCCGGACTGACTCAAGAAATACAGGATGAGCCAAGCCCTCTGCAAAAGGAAATCGCCTACACGGCAAGATATGATTTCATACTGGCCATCACCGTAGGAACGATATTCTTTGTGGCAAGCTTGGTCTGGCTCAAGCTGAGTCTCATAGGCGCCATACTATTCATGATAGGAGTGATGGTGGCCCTAGTCCCCGAAGGCCTGCAGGTTACAGTGTCAAGCGCACTTGCCATAAACGTGCTGAACATGGTCAAAGAGAACGTTCTAGTCAAGAAACTGTCCGCGGTTCAAACATTAGGCAGCGTAACAGTGATTTGCACCGACAAGACAGGAACGATCACTAGGGGCGAAATGACCGTCAGGAAAATATGGGCAAATGAAATGGTCGTGGAGATTTCAGGAGCCGGATACGTCCCTGAAGGCACTTTCACGATAGATGGAAAACCTGTTGAAAAAGACAGATCGCACACGATTGAAAAGCTTCTTGAGATCTCAGCACTCTCCAATAGTGCAAAAGTTGAGCCTCCCTCAGACAGGCACAGATCATGGGACGTTGTAGGAGACCCCACCGACGGCGCACTGCTTGTCGCAGCCCTGAAGTATGGGCTCAACGTCCAGAGCATGATTGCTCAGAAGCCCACCATTGACGTAGTGCCCTTTGACTCAAAAAGAAAAAGGATGACCACTATACACAAAGAAGGACATCAGATTCTCGTGTACACTAAGGGTGCCCCAAGAAGCATCCTCTCTGTGTGCGATAGAATAACCGTTGACAAAGGAATTCAGGTTTTGGCAGGAGAACAACTCTGTTCAGTCGAACAAAAGATTCGGGAGTTCGCAGGCGAAGGCCTTCGTGTAGTAGCTATAGCATACAAAGAGTTAGCCGAAGAAGATTGGTCCAAGGGCAAGAGTGCCGAGAAGAATATGATTCTAGTCGGACTTGCAGCGATGAGAGATCCCGCACGTCCAGAAGTCAAAGAAGCAGTAAGATTAGCGAAGGAGGCTGGAATAAAAACCGTGATAATCACGGGAGATTATGGCCCGACGGCGGAGGCAATCGCTTCTGAAGTCGGGATCGTCTGCGAAGGAAACTGCCGAATAATAAGAGGCGTAGACCTAGAAACAAAGAGCGACGGAGAAATCGTGGAAGAAGTCAGGAAAGGAGACATCATTTTTGCCAGGGTCTCGCCCGAGCAGAAGCTTCGAATAGTCAAGGTACTCAAAGAGAACGGCGAAATCGTGGCTGTAACCGGAGACGGTGCCAATGATGCTCCATCATTGAGAGAGGCCGACATCGGAGTTGCAATGGGTGCTTCTGGAACAGACGTCGCCAGAGAGGCTGCAGACATGATATTGTTGGACGACAGCTTCGCTTCGATAGTCAAGGCAGTCGAATCTGGACGTGCAATCTATGAGAACCTGAGAAAATTCATAATCTACGTGTTCTCGCACAACTGGGCCGAACTTATTCCATACGTGCTCTATGCAACGTTAGGGTTGCCTCTTCCTCTATTAGTCTCTCAAGTCCTAGCCATAGACTTGGCCATCGACGTCATCCCATCTCTCGCATTAAGCCGGGAACCAGTGGAGCAGGGCATAATGCAGGAGCCGCCACGAAGCATCAAAGAACGAATATTCAGCGGAGGAGTCTTCCTGCGTTCACTATATGTGGGACTAATCATTGCAGCCGGAGCAATGGTCGGCTGCCTAACAGCATGGTCGCAGGGCGGCTGGCACATCGGAATGCCGGTCGACGAGTTCACAAAAACCATCGCTTACTCAACAGGCGTCACCATGACCTTCGCAGGCATAGTCGTAGCGCAGGTAGGCAACGTTTTCGCATGTAGAACACACAAAGTCTCGCTGTTCAAAACGAGCCTCAGAAGCAACAAGTGGATTTGGGTCGGTGTCTTCTCCCAGATCTCAATCCTGTGCGCGCTGATCTATGTACCATTCCTACAGCCGTTCTTTGGAACAACAGCAATAGGACCATGGCAATGGGCCTTTCTAGCACTCCTCGCATGCATCGTAATTCTGGCCGAAGAGATCAGAAAATGGTTCGCCCGAAGACTAAGCAAATGACCTCTATGAACGTCAACCTTTTAATTTAATAAGCGTACAATTTCACCTTGATGTCTAGCAAAGACTTCTTCGTAAACCGCTATCGCCAATTAGGTTGGAAATACACATCCGTCGAACTTAACCAAGCAATCAGAATTAACTCCATGAACATAGAGAGAATCGACGTAAAAAGAAGACTCGAATCTCGAGGCATACAACTTGAAAAAATTCCGTTCCTCGAAGCTGGCTACTGGATAACAAAATCGGACTTTTCCATCGGAGCAACGACTGAGTACCTTTTAGGCTTATACTCTCTCCAAGAGGCAGCCGCGCAGATACCTGCTACACTTTTCAGTGAGTTGAAGGACAAGATTGTGCTGGATGCTTCTGCCGCACCTGGGGGAAAAACAGTCCAATTGGCCGATATAATGCGTAATACAGGTGCGATCATCGCGTTAGACGTTGAAAAACGAAGACTCTCAGCATTGTCAAACCATCTGGAGAGATGCCACGTCAGCAATACCATAGCTTACCATCTGGACGCGAGGCAAGTTCGACGACTCAATCTGAAGTTCGACCGAATACTTCTTGACATGCCATGCTCAGGCAACTTTGCAACCGACAAAGAATGGTTCAACAGAAGAACCATAGAAGACGTATTGAACAACGCGAAGCTACAGAGAGAAATAATGATTGAAGCCAAGAAGACACTGAAAGAAGACGGCGAAATAGTTTACGCAACGTGCTCGTTGGAACCTGAAGAAGACGAACTGAACATAGACTGGGCAATAAAAAACCTAGGTCTCCAGACCCAAAACATTGACTGCTACGGAGAAAAGGGGTTGACAGACGTTTTCGGAAAAAAACTGGACGCTTCAATACAAAACTGCAGAAGAATCTGGCCTCAAGAGACCCAGGGTTTCTTTGTTTGCAAACTCAAGAAGAGGACGAACCTAAGATGAGACAGATCAGCAATTTCTTGAGCAAGTTCAACGCAAACATGAGTTTAGATGAGAATCTAGTAGTCAAGAAGGACGACAGATACTTCCTTTTGGATCTGAACCTCAAGAGTCTCATCCGGAACGACTTCCTCTATGCAGGAATCTACCTAGGAAGAAACGAGAACGACACGTTTCTCCCAAGCTTCAACCTACTAGCCATGATGGCACGTACAGAAGCAAACAAGATCACAGTGGACGAAAAGAGCGAGTGGCTCTTCATCTGCGGACGAGACGTATTCAAACGAGGCATAACTCGATTATCAGGTCCAAGAAAAAGAGGCGATTACACACTGATCCTCAACGAGCAAGGCGACTGCCTAGGTTTCGGCAGAATAACGCGAGACTTGAACGACAGAGACGAAGGAAAGGTCGCCGTCAAGAATATTGCCGACATAGGTGATTTTCTGAGAAGAGAAAGCACCCAAAAGCGACACGAAAGATTCTAGACTTTAATCAGAGCCTTTTTTGCTTCCTCTCTGTAGACAGTAAAGTCCTGCTTCGTGAACAATACGAACGTTATCCTGTCAAGTCCGTTTTCGTTCTTCAAAAATTCTTTTGCAGCAGCAATCGCTACTTCGACGGCTCTTTCGACTGGATAGCCGTATGCGCCGCTACTTATCGACGGAAACGCGATGCTTTTCAATCCTGCCTGAACAGCAAGTTTCAAAGAGTTCTGATAAGCCTGTTTCAACAGCCGCGCCTCGTCGAAAGCGCCTCCGCGCCAGATCGGACCAACGGTGTGTATAACATGCTTTGCCTTCAGGTCGCCGCCAGAAGTCATAATTGCCTCGCCCGTTGGAAGACCATTCGGCCATCTCGTGGCCCTCACGCGTTTACATTCTTCGAGTATCCGAGGCCCGCCCTTAGAATGGATAGCTCCATCCACGCCTCCCCCGCCCAAAAGCGTCGAATTCGCCGCATTCACTATAGCATCAGCATCCACATCCGTTATATCTCCCAGGATCAAAATGATTTCAGTCCTGCCTACCCGAAATCTTTCATCCATGCTGTTTTGCCCTCTTCTCGTCGTCAACAGGAAAAATATCGTTGCCAAACATTTGATAACCGTCCAAAATCTCACTATCAGCGTGTTAGACGATAGCAGTTTTTTGTAGAGCCACGACTTCCGTGCTATTTTTTGCGGCTGAGTAGGCTTCTAGTCTATCGTGATTTATGTCCAGAAAAGTGTTTCCCCATTTGAAGATTGATAAAAGCTCGGCTGCATCCGCTTTATACCCCAAGATATATGCGGCAGCGGCCAAGGCTTCAACCGTGCTGAGCTTAGTAGGTTTGCCGTAGTTGACAGGGTTGCCAGCGACCAAAATGGGGAGACATCTGGATGTCCCGCGCACGTGTTTTGGCAGCACGTTTTCGGTCTGTTCCCAGCTGAAGTCCAACGCGGCTAAGCCGAAATCTTCTACACGTTGCTTATCAGCAGGAGAGAAGGCCACAACGGAAAATGGGTTCAGCACAACAGCTCTTTTTGGCAAAAACCTCATCTGGTTGACTATGCGAACTAGTCCGTGACGACCTAGCTTCAAAGCAGTGCATTTTCGAGGATCACATTGGCCTGCCTGATAGATGGTTATTCTGACTCGATTATGCACGTGCTCTTTGCACCTTCAGGTGGCTCATGGGATCGTTTATGACTTTCGGAATCCATTCAATTAGGTCTGTGGCAACGAGGTGATATCCCCTCTGTTCATAAGCGAAGTCTCCGGCGGCACCATTTATGAATGCGCCAGCAACTGCTGATTCAAACGGATCAACCTTCTGAGCCAAGAAAGCGCCTACAACTCCTGAAAGTACATCTCCAGTTCCGCCTACGGTCATTCCAGGATTCCCAGAAAAATTGAGCTTGGTCCGTTTTCCATCAGATATTACGTCAACCGCTCCTTTCAGGAGTATGATGGCGCCAAGCTGAGCCGCGGTCTTCTCAACATCCTTGATTCTTGTCTGAAGATCTTGCGGGGTCTTCCTGCCTGTCAGTATGGCGTATTCCCCTGCGTGGGGCGTCAGCACAAAAGGAATGTTTAGCTTTTTCTTGAACTTAGCAAAGGCTTTCAAACCGTCCGCATCCAACAACAACGGTTTCCCAAGACTGTTTGCAAGTTCAACCAAAGACTTAACCGCTTTTACGGTCTCATGTTCCAACCCTAAGCCTGGTCCAGCAGCGACAGCGTCAACTTTCTCGAAGTAAGTCTTCAACACCTCGAAATTGTCTGGATTAAGATGCTCTCCTTCAAGCTTAACAGTGATCAGGTCAGGCGACATGGAAGAGATGGCGAATGCCGTTTTTCGAGGGGCAGCAACATAGACCAAGTCAACCCCAGTTCGCATCGCACCAAGCGCCACCAGCGTGGGAGCACCAGAGTAAACCTCGCTTCCTCCGACAACGAGAAGGCGCCCAAAGTCTCCCTTATGGGATTCTGATGCTCTATGCTTAGTGTCCAGTAAAACATCGCCGGGACCTGCAAATGTTTCTAGTTGTTTCGGCAGCCCTATGCCTTTCACAAACAGTTCGCCGACAAACTCCTTTGCCTTCTCAAGCCCATTTTTCATCCTATGAAAAGTAATTGTCAGATTTGCCTTCACCGCATCGCCCAAGATTTCACCGGTGTCAGCGTCAACGCCCGTGGGCACATCTATCGCGACTCGGAAGGCGTTAGCCTCGTTGATTTGTTTGACCATGCGCAGGATAGGGGGCCGCAGCTTGCCCTTTGTGCCTGTTCCTAGCAGCGCATCAACTATTATTTCGGCGGTTGTTTTCGGTATCAACGTGCTATCATACGCCTCATAAACAGGTATTTCTCCTCTTAGGCTTTGAATCGCTTTGAGATTCTCCAGTGCCGCCTTGTCCGAGATATCTTGAGTCTTGCCTGCAAGAACAATCATCACCCTGAAACCTAGACAAAACAGGTGTCTAGCAACCACGAACCCGTCGCCGCCGTTTCCGCCGAGGCCGCAGAATATTGTGACGAACTTGTCAGGTTTGAACCTTGAGGCAACTTCCAGTGCGACGTTACGACCAGCGTTTTCCATTAACTGAAGTCTGGACAAGCCAAAATACTCTGCGTTGAGTTCCAACGCCCGCATTTCCCGGCTTGAAATGGCGTCTTTTGTGTGTTTTGCTGCCATCGTGAACCCGAATGTTTAGTAGTTCCAGTAAAGAAATAAACTATGCGTTTGCGAATGCTGAGGTTTTAGGTCATTTCGTATTGTAATCATGAATTGAAGAGTGTCGTAGCAAAATCTTTTAATGCTGAGAACAAACAATAGATTGGAGATTCAAATGCCAACGGCTTTCGTGTTAATAAACACTGAAATCGGTTCAGAAGCTGATGTGCTGAAAGAGTTGAAAAAAGTGGAAGGCGTAGATGAAGCCTATGCCGTCTACGGAGTATACGACATTATCGCAAGAGTCAAAGCCGACACAATGGACAGACTCAAGGAAACTGTGACTTGGCGAGTCAGACGCCTCGACAAAGTGAGATCAACGCTGACGATGATAGTAGTCGAAGAAGCTCGCAAGTAACACAAAACCTTCTTTTTTTGTTCCCCTCAATCGTTCGGCACTTCATGTGTTTTCGTTCAGTTTACTCGAATTAAAGAGTGAAAACGGCTATTGACGAAAACAAGCAACCTTTATACGATTGCGCTTCAACGTTTAACAACATTTTCGAAAAACGAGCGCTGTTGCCATGATTGAAAACACGATGCACATAGGCATTGACGACACAGATTCCGTTAGGAAAGGCTGCACAACTTACGTAGCAGCTCTTCTAGTGGAGAAACTCGAACACCTTGGTGCCAGATTCATCGATTATCCAAATTTGATCAGGCTAAATCCCAACGTGCCGTGGAAAACAAGGGGAAATGGAGCCCTTTGCTTGAGAATTCGATGCGACAAGAACGTTGAGAACAAGATCAAGAACGCCGTCATCAACACGGTTGAGAAGCATTCGGATCTAGATTGCGAAGGGACTGAGCCTGGAATCGTCTTCCTATGCAGGGAGAGTATACCGAGAGAATTTCGAGCCTTCGCCGAGAAGACGATCAGTCAGGTTGTTAACCTACGAGAAGCAGTTAGGCTTGTGAAAGTGTTTGGGGCTGAGGCTGTGGGCTTCAAGAGCGGACGCGGAATAATAGGAAGCTTAGCCGCTGTGGGGGAGACTCTTCACGCAGATCATACTTACGAGATAATCGCTTACCGCAAATCAGAAAACTGGGGGTCAAAGCGAAAGATGGATGAAGCCTCAATCTTCGAGATGGATAAGGCAACTGCGCCTTTCACTTTCAATAACGTTGACTTTGAGAAGAACCGGGTCATCATCACGCCTAGGGGACCTGATCCGGTTCTTTTCGGCGTCAGAGGAGAAACTGCGGAGATCGTGAAAAGAGCGTTTGTAATGATCAAACCTCTAGAACCGATTGAAAGATGGATGATTTTCAGGACAAACCAGGGAACCGACGCACATCTGAGACCTGTCAAAAGCATCAGCAAAATAGCGCCAAGTAATTCGGTCATCGCTAAAGGAACGGTGTCGGAGAGTCCAAGGATCGTTCCGAGGCGACATGTCATCTTCTCCATCTGCGACAAGACTGGACAGGTTGACTGTGCTGCTTATGAGCCTACGGGCAGTCTTCGCCGAGCTGCGATGGAATTGATCGTCGGCGACGCGGTTGAGGCATACGGTGGCGTGCGGGTTGCCACCCGAAAAAAGCCTCTGACGGTGAATCTTGAAAAGATCCGCGTGTTAGAGCTTGCTCAGAAAATTGCAGTAGAGAATCCGACATGTGGAAGATGTGGGAAGAGACTGAAATCGATGGGAAAAGACAAGGGTTTCAGGTGTGAAAAATGCGGTTCGCGGTACAGGAATCTTGAAAGGATCGAAACGACGCAGCAGCGTTGCTTGAAAAGGGGGCTCTATATAACTGCAGTGAGGTCCCAAAGGCACTTGACGAAGCCTTTCAGGCGGTATGAAATGGAGAAACTTCACTCTAAGATAGAAAAGCCTATGGGCGTTTGGCATTCGTAAATGGCTAGTTCTCCGGCAAGTTGAAGATTTCGCACAGAAGCTCACACAATTCTCTGCCACCTTCCATTTTCGAGCATGTCCTTCTCCTTCCTTGCGTTCTTTTGAGAGTACGTTCAGATCAAACTTCGATTACGAGGTTTAACACGTTTCATTTCATTGCGTGTCGCTTGATCAAAGGGTTTGCCAGAGGGAAACCAGTTTTGTGCTTCGAAGAAACGTACGATTAGACTGGCAAAATGGTTTAAATTGGCGAGACTAGTTAACCTTTTGAAAACTCAAGGGTTCATTCAGCTGGAGCGCTTAGAAGTGAAAGAATTTCCTGCAGAAGAGTACAGTCTCTCTTTTTTCAAAGAAGCCGGCTTCGTCAGGAAGCTCTGCCCAAAATGCCGAGTGTACTTCTGGACTCAGAACCCAGATCAGGAGACCTGTGGAGAAGCAAATTCAGAAGGTTGCGCGAGCTACACTTTCATAGGCGATCCGCCGACGAAGAAGAGTTATACGCTACACGAGATGCGCGAGGCTTTTCTGTCCTATTTTGAAAGACATGGGCACGCTCGGATAAGGCCTTATCCTGTCGTTGCAAGATGGCGAGACGACATCTACTTGACGCATGCCAGCATAATAGACTTTCAACCATACGTGACTGAGGGTATCTCCCCTCCGCCCGCGAACCCACTGGTAATCTCACAACCTTGCATCCGCATGGTGGACATAGGGAACACGGGACCAACCTTCGGGAGGCATATGACGTTTTTTGAGATGGGCGGAGCCCACGCGTTCAATTATCCTGACAAGGAGGTCTACTGGAAAGATCAAACTGTCCGGTACCATCACGATTGGGTCACGAAGGATCTAGGTGTCAAGTCTGAGGAGATCACGTATAAGGAGGATGTCTGGGTCGGAGGCGGAAATGCTGGTCCAGACGTGGAATGCATCATTCGAGGCATGGAAGTGGCAACTCTTGTTTTTATGCAGTATAAGGTGGTTGATAACAAGTTTGTCAAGCTGCCCATAAGGACGGTTGACACGGGTTACGGGATTGACAGGTACGCTTGGGTTTCTCAGGGTGTTCCAAGCGGGTTCCACGCGATTTACGGTGAAGTGCTCGACCGAATCTTCAACATGGCTGGCATAACCAAAATCGACAACGAACTATTGACCAGAATTGCTAGGGTTTCAGGCTTAGTTAGCCTTGATAAGACAGCCAGCAGGCTTGAAACGAGGAAGAAGGAGGCGAGTCTCGCCGGATTGAGCATTCAGGAACTGGACCGGTTTCTGGTTCCGATCGAGAACGTCTTTGCAGTTGCGGATCATACAAAATGCTTGAGTTTTATACTCTCAGAGGGCGTCGTTCCTTCGAATATTCAGGAAGGATATCTGGCGCGGCTATTGTTCCGGCGAATCTACAGGCTGCTGAAGATGCTGGAAATCGAGGACAAGCTCTACGACATCGTCGACATGCAGATTGACTTCTGGTCCAAGGATTTTCCACGATTGGACGAGATGCGGAAGGAGATCACGGAGATGCTTAAGGTTGAAGAGGAAAAGTTTCAGGAGACTATCAAAAGGGGAGAAGGAATGGTGAAACGCATCTCCGCAGAGCTGAAGACACAGGAGAAGACGGAAATCCCCGTTGAAACCTTGACGGAACTGTACGATTCTCACGGGCTACCGCCTGAGATCGTCAAGCAGACAGGTGAGGTTCAAGGCTTAAAGGTCCAAGTTCCAGACGACTTCTACGCGTTGATTGCCCAAAGGCACATGCAAGTCTCAAAGAAAGCGGAGGAAGAAGAAACTGTAGCGAAGGAAGAGTGGTTCAAGAACGCGGTTGCAGGCATTCCGGAGACGAGGCTTCTCTACTATGAGGACCAGTACATGAGAGAGTTTGAGGCAAAGGTCTTGCGAGTGTTGAAGAACGAGTTTGTGGTTCTTGACAGGACATGCTTCTTCCCAGAAGGCGGAGGCCAGCCAGCAGATGTGGGTTCTCTGACCTTCGATGGAAAGAACGTTGAGGTTGTTGACGTTCAAAAAGTTGGAAAAGTCTTGATCCACAGGCTTAAGGACGAACGCGCTCCAAAGGAGGGCGTTGAGGTCAAAGGCGCAATTGACTGGAATAAGCGATACAGTCTCATGAAGAACCACACGGCGACTCACATTGTCGGTGGGGCGGCGCGACGCGTGCTCGGATGGCATGTTTGGCAGTATGGGACCCAGAAGGGCGTCGAGAGTTCAAGGCTCGACATTTCGCATTATCGTAGGTTGTCGCTTGAGGAGACGCAGAAGATTGAGACTTTGGCCAACGAGGCGATTCTTCGAAACATCCCTGTTGAGACCACTTGGCTGCCTAGGAACGAGGCAGAGAGCCGCTATGGCTTTAGGCTCTATCAAGGTGGCGCGGTGCCCGGCAAGGAGATCCGAGTTGTCAGGGCCGGAGACTGGGACGTGGAGGCATGCGCAGGGACCCACTTGAAGAACACTGGTGAAATTGGTTTCCTCAAGATAGTTCATTCAGAAAGAGTCCAAGACGGTGTTGAAAGGCTCGTTTATTCGATCGGTCTTTCAGGCTTGAAGGTTGTTCAGCAGAGTGAAAGCTTGCTTTGGAGGCTTTCGGAGACGTTGAACGCGCCTCTGGGCAAGTTGGACACGACGGTTGACAAGACAGTACGTGAGCTGAAAGAGGCTAACGTTGAGAAAAGAAGACTCATAAAGGAACTGGCCGCCCGTGAAAGCTCGGTTTTAGCTAGTGATGCTGACGTTGATCAAGGCGTGGAAATAGGCGGAGTCAGGCTGCTGAAGCGCAGTTTTGAAGGATCAATAGATGTTGACAGGATGGTCAGCACGGCGAATGAGATAATCAAGAGAAACGATCTTGCAGTCACAATCTTTTATGGGTCAAACGCTGACAACGCCCGAATAATGGTGATGGCTGGCAAAGCTGCGGTTGAAAGAGGCGTAAACGCAAATATCATTGTCAAAGAGGCGTCTACGATCATGGGCGGTGGCGGCGGTGGAAAACCCAACTTTGCACAAGGCGGCGGAACAAGGATCGAACAGCTTCAAAGAGCAGTCAAATCAGCTGAAGAACTGCTGAAGAAACAGTTGAAGATGAAGAGGTAAAGCCTCCGCATGTTTCTTAGGATGATGCGAAAGCTGAGACATAAAGATTTAGCTTCCCTCCCGTCCTGTAACTGAGGATTTCAAAAGGTCACTGCAGTTTCGGGATGTTCAGCAAGCAAACATGCGCCCACACTATCATCAGTTAGTGTTTTCGGCCTGATAGTTCTTCGAGCAATGTTGGGATGTTGCGCAAGTGAACATCACCTGCCCCCCCTCCTAGGTGGGTTTTCTCTGTTTGAGAGTTATTGGGTCTCGTTTGACCGAATCGGGAGCCTAATGGTTCGTTGAACTTTGGAAGGAGTTCCTCGCCTGCTCCTAGTCGCGTGTCACTATTAATATCGTCATTTTCTTCTTCTGGACACGATGAAAAAGGCTATTCCTATTATGATGATCGCTATTCCTCCTAGGATTATGTATCCTTCTATTGAGCTCAAGCTGAAGCCTGAACCTGAGGAGGATGCTCCTGTGGCATCTGTTTTGACCAGGTAGAAGTCAAAACCGCCAGCTCCAGAAGAATCCGTAAAACCAGCCAAC
>DASPTR010000062.1:0-4372 GCA_035623315.1 Candidatus Acidiferrum sp.
AGTGCAAGATGGAATTCGTTGTCGCCTAAGTTATAAGGCTCCTTTCTGTCTTTTATCCACGTTAACTCAAGCTTGTGATCGGTCTCTCCGTCCTCTAGAAATACAAGAGTGAAACCTCTGTTGGGCGCCTCGTATCGTCGAACCTCCTTCAGATTCAAAGCCTTCTTGTAGAATGCGACGCTTTTCTCCAGGTCTAACACGTTAAAGTTGTTGTGTGCGAATCTGAAATTCATCCATTATTCCTCCTGCATCCTCTTTTTCAAGACAGTGTTTCCATTGTCTCTCCGGCCAGAAGCTGTTTCATGTCACATCATCTTCTGTTTGCTGTCCTCACCTATTTTGAATGTGTCAGGCTCATCCTTTTTCAGGATGGCTTCAAGCTCTGCAGTGTCAAGCTCCGTTATTAGTCTGAATATTTCCTCTTTTGCGGATTTCAAATGTTTTTGCAGCAACTGCTTGTCTTTGTACATGACTCCTGCCAGCGGGCAGATTTTTTCCATTTTGATGTGCCATTCTACTCCACCTGACCGCTTGTTTATGTCGAAAGTTATTGGTCCAGCCACACATGTTTCTGGTTTCACATGATGAATCAAACATGTCGCAGTTTCTACGTTGTAGAATCCACAATAGCCTTCCGCGTTCTCTGTTGGAAAAACATAGTCCGTCTTTGTGAATGCATTTGTGAGTGGAATATTCTCTTTTTGCAGATAGGCTTCTATCTTTCTTTTTCGCTCTGGTGTAATTGGCGGTCTCGTTCCGAAGCAACATAAGTGGTCTCGACATTCACTGCAGATTTTGATGAAATTGTTCTGCCTTACCTTTTTGCTCTTGTGGCTCATGGTATGCTCCTTTGCTTTCTTCTCAGAAGTAAGGTTCGTTGTCCATAAGGTTTCCTATGAGTTTCGAGTATATGTTCACTATTGCTTCTGAGAGATCTGTTTTCTGGCTCTTGTTCTGAACTTTCTGTCGGATGCGCTCTGACAGATTTCCGACTTTCACTCTCTTCTGCAATATTTGGATGTATTTTTTCTCCTCCCCTGTGGCGTTCTCCCATGCGACACGAATTAAATCTTTGCAAGCTTCGCGTGCGATTTGGACTTGAGGATAGTGAACAGTGCCATCAAGGCCGTTTCTGACTGTTTCGCCGAAGTTCTCTACTAAGACTTGATGAGTTGGCAGATGGAACTCTTGTCCGATAAGTCCTCTTGTCAATGCTCGGATGAAACAGCTTAGGGCCACGTCTGATTTTACGCATTCTTGTTCGTCCATGACCCTGATTTCCAGGGCTCGTCTGTCAAAGCGGAATATGATGCCTCTGCTGTTGACCCATTCTTTGTTAAGAATGAGGCTGTTTGCGCCTGCAGCCGCAAGTTCTTGAGAGTACTTGTTGATTATTTCTTCTCTGTATTGGCCAAGCGATGACACGTACTCCGGAATTATGTCTCCTGTGACGGAGGGGATTTCTTTCTGATTTTTCATGTAGAAGTGCAGTCTGTTGTCGACGTTTTCTCCGAGTCTGCCTTCGTAGATCGGGGAGGAAGCGGCAAAGGCTGGTAGATACGCACAAATGTATGTCAGGATGTTGTGAAGCAGGACTCCTTTTCTTTCACTTGAGTACGGGAGGTTCAATTGGAAGCTTTGGATGTTGAGCCACCCGTGGCGTTTGAGGTTGAAGATCTTGCTGTATGCTTGATAGATCTGTCTGTGTCGATGGGGCCAGATGTTGGTTTCTTCGAGCCTGAGAAGGGGATGCATGCCCGTGCCCAGCAGGTTTGCTTGGTATTTGCGGTGCAGGAAGTCCTGGACAGTTAATACCGCGTCTTGCATGGTCTCTTCGAACTCGATGGGTGACTCAAATGGGGTGTTAGGCCTGATTTCCATAACGTGTAGTTGAAGTTCTTTTCCGAATGTGAATTTTGGAAGTTTAACGGAGTTGACTATTCTGCCGTGAAAGTCCTTTAGGACCTTGTCGACGATGGGTAATGGTTCTAATTTGTCATTCACTATTGAAAATTCGTGTTCTGGGCCTAGTACTTGCAGGGTCTTGTACGTGTCTGTTCCCTTTTGCTAGTGGTGTTGCTTGAAATTTGAATATAAACGTGCAGTTAATCTTAAATACGTCTGCTTTAATAGCGTGTTTTCGATCGTCTGGTGTCCTTTGGGTGCTCGTTGTCTCAAACTTTGGTCTGGCGAGAAACAAGTCGACGATGAAACCCGCAGCGTTTCTGAGATGTTCAGTCAAGGATTTCGTTCTGAACCTTAACAATGATTATCGTTATTTGAAGACGGGATACTACGTTTCGATGCATGCTGAGATCTTGGGGAACAGGGTGATTCCGTCGAGCGAAAGTATAATTGACGCGAATCGGACGCCGATTCTGCTGCTTAAAGCTTCCAGAGCTGGAATCCCTACTTTGCCTTATCTGGTGACGGATTCTGTGAGGAATATTATGTCTGCGTTCGGGTTTCCAGTCGTTGCCTTTGCTGTCAATCCGTTCTGTTATGACGGTTTTAAGACCGCAAAAAATAAAAGTGCACTGTATAGAGCTGTTAAGAGTTTAGGCATGAACTATAAGTTCGCAGTGTGTGCGATGCCTTTACGGGGGGAGATGGTTTCATTCAAATCTATCTTCGGCAAATGCGAGGAAGATCAAATTCTGAAGGAGATTTCAGAGAGGGTCTTCAGGGTTTTTGGGATTCCGATCTGCAAGCTGCATGTTCAACGTGTCGGTGGGGAAGCGTTTCTGTGTGGGCTTCAGCCTTTGAAGAAGGAGGAGATTGTCCCGCAGGATCTGAGGTTGATTGTTGAAGAGATTTCTGAGATGTCGGACTTGGGTGAACACCTAGTTGGCTAAGATCGCCTGTTTCGTTGAGAAGTACAATTTCTCAGATCCGAGAGAGGAGAAGGCGCTTGACAATTTTAAGCAGGCGGCTGCGAGGTTGGGGCACGAGTTTGATTTCATGTTTCGGGAGGATGTTTCGGCGATTCCTAGGTATGATGCGGTTTTTATTAGGGCGACGACGGATCCGTTGTTCACGGCGTACGTGGTGTCTAGAACTGCTTTTGAGCTCGGCTTGAAGGTTGTGGATGATCCGCGGTCGATTCAGATCTGCGGGAACAAGATTCATCAGTATTCTCTTTTCGAAAAGTATGGTGTGCCGCATATTCCGACGCTTTTCATTAATAAGGATGAGTTTCATCACAGGCAGATACTGGACATCTTTCGCGAGTTTGGGAAGCCCGTGGTGATTAAGGCGCCGTATACGAGTTTTTCGAGGTACGTGGAGAAAGTGGCTTGTGAGACGAGTTTCCGTGAGGTTGCTTTACGGTTTTTCAGGAAGTCTGATGTTTTGACGGTGCAGAAGTTTATGCCGACGGCGTTTGACTGGAGGGTCGGGGTGCTGAATGATGAGATCTTGTACGTGTGCAAGTATATGATTCCGAAGGGCAGGTGGAAGCACGGTGCCAAGCTTAGGGGTAAGCCGACGGTCATCTGGGGGAGAACGTTTTCGATGAAGAGGGAGAATGCTCCGGCAAAACTGAAGGAGGTAGCCTTGAAAGCCTGCGGGATCATCGGCCACGGGCTCTACGGCGTAGACATCAAAGAAGCCAACGGCGAATACGTTGTCGTCGAGGTCAACGATAACCCGAGCATCTACGCGGGCTACGAGGACCTGAGAAACAAGGACCTGTACGGAAAAATAATCTCGTACTTGGCCGACTGATTCGCCTGCTCTCTCATCGGTCGCTTCTTGGACCAGAGTTCACGTGCAGTTTTGGGATGTTGCAACATACGAACATGCGCCTACCCCTATCATCGGCCGGTTTTCAACAAGAGAGTTCATCAGCAATGTTGGGATGTTGTGCATCCGAACATCACCTACCCCCCCTCCTAGGTCGTTTTCGGCAATGAAAAGTATCTGTATTTTGGGATGTTTGAACATACGAAGATACAGCAGTTCATCATCATAGGCTGGTTTTCTGGTTTGAGAGTTTATCTGTATGTTGGGATGTTTGAACATACGAAGATACACCTCCCCCCTACTAGGTCGGTTTTTCGTGTCTTCGGCCTGAAGTCTTGCTTGTATGTGGGGATGATTCTGTGAGGCAAAGTAGGGTTGATCCGCAGCTTGTTTTTTCAGCGGGGGCTGTCGTCTTGCTTGTACTTTAGAATTCAACCTGGGATTCATTGGGTCTCTAGTTCGGGGATTCAATGTGTTAGTTCGGCCCAGTCTGAGCCGACAACTTCTTTGATGAGGTGTTTTAGCCCTGTGAAGGCTTGAGGAGGCATCAGGGTCATCCAGCCTTTTGTTATGACGGCGCGGTCGTCATGATCCAGTAGGAGGAAGAGCCATCTGACGAGTGTGGGCA
>DASPTR010000063.1:0-28449 GCA_035623315.1 Candidatus Acidiferrum sp.
GGCAATCGCAGTTTTCTCTGAAGGTGCTCCACCGCCGACGTCAAGAAAGTTCGCTGGTTTTCCACCATAGTATTGGATCGTGTCCAGAGTTGCCATCACAAGTCCTGCGCCGTTGCCTAAGACTCCTATATTACCTTCGAGCTTAACATAAGCCAGGTCGTTGTTCATGGCTTCCAATTCCTGCGCGGTCAGTTCGCCTTCTCTTTCCAGCAGCCTCTTCCTGTATTCGAGATGCCTAAACAGTGCATTATCGTCAAGTATTATGCGCGCATCTGCAGCAATGAATTTGCCATCAATCGTCTCAACTATGGGATTCATCTCGATCAATTCGGCATCATAGTCTCTGCCTGCATTATACAGTCTCTCGAACACTCCACCCAATTCCACCATCTGAGTACCTATGTAACCGATTTTCTTGGCAATCCACCGCGCGTGATGCGGGAAAAATCCTTGCTGCGGGTTTATGTAAAGTTTAGCAACCTTTTCTGGACTTTTTGCCGCTATTTCCTCTATCTCCATCCCACCTGCTGCGGAAGCAATTGCAACATAACACTGTTTGAACCTGTCAGTTGTGATGCCGAAGTAAAGTTCTTTCTTCACTTTTATTTTCTCTTCAATCCATATACTCTTAACACGTATGCCTTTTATTCGCATGCTCAGCAATTTCTCTGCGGCTTTCCGGACATCCTCGAGAGAATCTGCGAAAACTATCCCGCCCGCCTTTCCTCTTCCCGCAACAAGCACCTGTGCTTTCAAAGCAAGCGGGAGTTTCAATCTTGCAGCGACCTTAACAGCTTGGCTTGCCTTTGCAGCAAGTCCACCTTCAGGCGTGGGAATTCCATATTTGGCAAGTATAGTTTTTGCCTCATGTTCGTATAATTTCACTGTTCCATGCACCTCACTTCACGGTTTCTATAGTAACGTAGGACCGCGTGTCTTGTATTCCATCGATTGAATATAACTTTTTCAAGACTTCGTCAAGTTTCTCTCTTTCAACGATCAAGAGACCGTCAACATCACCCGCTATTCTGAAAGCTCTTTGAACCGCAAGTTCTTTAATTCTCTCGTAGACTTGAATTCTCTTTACAGGCGATATTTTCATGAGTATAAACGCTGGAGATGCCGAAAACCCCAATGCGCCTAAGCCCATTTCAGACACATCAATGAAGCCTCTGCCGGTTCGTACATATCCCATGTTCCTAAGCTTCCTGAGATGAATGTTTAACGCTTGTCTGCTTACCCCCAACTCTCTTGCCAAAGCATCTTGTTTCATGTGCAGAGTGTATATGCTCGCCGGTTTGCCCTTTTCATACAGCATTCTTAGCAATTGTCCAGAACGTCTAGTAAGCGTTTCCAACATGCTCTTCCTAACCACAATTTTGTCAAGAATCGTCTTACATTAGTATAGGTTATTTAACTATTCGGCAAGCGGAACCTAATTCGATTCAAAGATAGCCTTTTTTTAAGGTTATGACTAACGCCCAATGATACCGCAATGTATTTATTTGTCGGAAAAAATTTGTATGGAGCCAATAGAAAATACGAAGAACAGGAGTGAGGCGGTACACAACGTCTGAAAACAATGCTGTACTAATCGGAAACAAGCCTGTAATGAACTATGTACTGGCAATCATAACCCTCTTTCACGGTGGAGCAAAGGAGGTCAGCGTTAAAGCTCGGGGCAGATCAATAAGTCGAGCTGTTGACGTCGTTGAAGTCGTCAGGCGCCGATTCTTACCAGATGCGAAAGTCAAGAAAGTTGACATCGGAACCCAGCAAATGACGCCAAGAGAAGAGGGTGGGTCGCCTTCAAACGTCAGTACAGTGGAAATAACGTTAGAACGTTAGACCCGAGTTTACCAACATGAATCGACAAGGCTCCGCGTTCCCTCCTTCATTTGTATCGGAGGGCCATTCTCAAAGTGAAGACGGTC
The DNA here is from genome assembly GCA_035623315.1 of Candidatus Acidiferrum sp. Classification (GTDB taxonomy): domain Archaea; phylum Thermoproteota; class Bathyarchaeia; order Bathyarchaeales; family Bathycorpusculaceae; genus DASPTR01. Next base: position 1,935 of record DASPTR010000063.1, read on the forward strand.
CTTTGCAGCTTCTGCTTAAAGAGTGGCATACTGTGCCAAAAGTGTTCAGCTAGGCTACAGTCTGGGGAAATAACTCAATTAGATCTGAAGATTGCTCGCTCATTATTATCCTTAGAAGAGAAGTATCCGCCTCTTCAGAGTGTATACTTCCACAGGGCTGTAGAAGCAGGAAACACGTTAGCCCTAATCGTCGGAATCGGTGATGTCCACAGGCTTCTAGGTTATGGGGGCAGAATCATCAAGACTCTGAGTGAAGAAACTGGGAAGAACATCAGAATCCTTGAGGACAGGGTCGATGAGAGAAAGTTTCTTGAGGATCTGTTCGCCCCTTTGAGCATTATGACGATCAACACCATATGGCTGCCTGACGGAAGTACTGAGACGCGGGCCATTCTGAGAAAGAGGCGTGGAACCCAACCGCCTTTCGATGTAAAGGCGTTAAGGGAGATTGCTCAAAAGATTCGTAACATGACCCTTCGCGTTGAATTCGCTGATTAATCAAGAGGTAGATTGACTTGAATGTGGACTTGGTTGATGGTTGGCACAGAACACATTATTCAAAAGATATCAAGCCAGAAATGGACAGCCAAGATGTCACGCTTCTCGGTTGGGTTCAAGAAATCCGCGATCTGGGTGCGTTACGTTTCATAATTTTTCAGGATCGAGAGGGCACCATTCAATTAACGATCGCTAGGAAAAAGGCGAGTAGCGAAGTGGTGTCGAAATCCGAAAACTTGCAGAAGCGCTACAGCATAGGCGTGAGAGGCACCGTGAAAAAGACGGACATGACCCCTCGAGGAGTCGAAGTGATACCGAACGAAATCAGAATTCTCAGCACTGCTGCGCCTCAATTGCCTATCGACATAACAGGAAAGACCCCTGCCAACTTGGAGGTTCGATTGGACGCTCGAGCCCTTGATTTGTGCCAAGAAGGAAACATTGCCACTTTCAAGATCCAACACACTGCCCTAGAAGCGATAAGGGATTTTCTTTTCGAGAGGGGTTTTCTCGAAGTGCACACTCCACGCATAATAGCTTCAGCAACTGAGGGCGGAGCAGCATTATTCTCCGTTGACTATTTTGAGCATAAGGCCTACCTCGCTCAGAGCCCGCAGTTGTATAAGGAAGAGCTCGTCATGAGTCTAGAGAAGGTTTTCGAGGTTGGGCCCTTCTTTAGGGCTGAAGAGTCGCATACTCGTCGTCACCTGAGCGAATTCGTATCAATAGATATAGAGGAGGCATTCGCATCGGCTGCAGATGTAATGCAATTGCTTGAGCAACTTATTCATCATCTGTGCAAAACTGTTGTTGAGAAATGCCCAGAAGAGTTGATCATGCTGAAACATACCCTTGACGTGCCGAACCTACCGTTTAAGCGATTGTCTTACAGCGAGATTCTTCAAGATTTGAAGCATGAAGGTTTAGACCTTCCATGGGGTGAGGACATACCCACAGAAGTTCTTCGAACGTTAGGTAAAGTTCACCCATACTTCTATTTCATCACAGACTGGCCGACGCAATGCAGATCATTTTACGTGAAGCCTCAAGGAGCCAATCCTAAACTATCAGAGGGTTTCGACTTGATGTGGAGTTGGCTTGAGCTCGTGTCCGGAGGAACTAGGGTTTCGTCGAAGGAACTTCTAATGAAACGACTTGAAGAGAAAGATTTGAACCCTGAGTCTTTCAAATGGCATCTGGAGGCTTTCGATTATGGTATGCCGCCTCACGCGGGCTGGGCTATCGGTCTCGAAAGGTTGACGATGCTGCTGACTGGAAAGAAAAACATTAGGGAAGTAACACTCTATCCCAGAGACCGATTCAGACTAACTCCATGAGCTTCAACCAAGGATCAAAAATGCATCGAATTGCGCTGTTGTTTTCGCCAGAGCATTGGACAACTTAATTGCTGATGTTCTGAGTGTCAGTGAGAGCACAGATTTTGCTTAATCAACGTACTGATAAAAGGAAAAAGTGGAAGTCTGTGACGCCCACAGGTTCGTGAACGATGTTTAAGGACAGAACCAGACTTAGGGCGGCGGGGGCGGTGGAGGTGGAGGCGGTGCTAGAACAGATGAAAATGCTTGTTTTACTGAGACCACAGTTGTTCCTGCAATGCGATCAGTGTATTTCTGGCGTTGGTCGTGTCCAGGAATAGCGATTGCCGATACCCAGTCTATCAAAAGGAAAAGCCAATATATCTTGCTCATATTGCGGATGAACGCTTTGTCAAACGTTACTTTACTGCCGTTTACAGTTTGCACCTCTAATCCTAGCACTTTCTTCCCTATTGTTGCACCATAAGAAACTTCCATAAACACGAAGTAGATTAATTCGAGTATGCCGAAGAGAAAAGGAAGTAGGAGATAAGATCCCCACAAAGCCAACCAACTGCCGCCCGCAAGGATGGTGAGAATTACAAAAAAGTATATGATACTTGCTACGATGAAGATTATTATGCTGTCGATTATGAATGCGACGATGCGCAAGAGCCAATGGTTCAAATCGAACTGTGAACTGCTTCCTGTTGACATTTTTCATCTCTCTCGTTGTTTCAGGCCGACTCCTTATTATCGATTATGTTCATAAGCTTTTCACTCTACAGATTGTGTTGCCGGCGCGTGACGGAAACATGGACAGAGAGAGACGGATAGGGGTCCCATTCGTCTTTATCCGTGGTCTTGGATGCATGATGAACTTCCATAGATGCGTGCCTCGGTGTTATATTGGTCTTTATTTTTGTTTTTTGAACTTTTCAAATCTAAGTGGGGTCGGCCCATGTCTTGCATATTCATATTTGTTCGTCCATAACTTCACAGAAGATATCGGAAGATCTGTGACTACCCGCTTAAGGTGCGCCGAATTTAGGGTATGCATTCGCAATAACGCGCGCTTTTTGCTTCAAAAAGTGGAGTGTTGTCTGAGACTATTCTCCTACACATATTTCTTGTCTTTATAACAGTACCATCTTTGGTATTGTGCAATATAAGTAAGTGGTCCTCCACACGTGGGGCAGGACGGAGTCTGTGCCTGCTGAGTTGTCGGTTGTGATCCGAAAGCTTGTGGCTGAACGACCTGTGGTTGGGAAGTTCGAGGCTTGAGAATGACGTAGTCTCCCGCAGCCTGAATTTCTTCCCACGGGACTTCTCTCGTTTCGCCCTTCTTTGATTCTACGATCAGGGTCATACCCATTTTTCCTACAGTGAAGGCGATATCCTGTACGGTTCCCGCATCATTCCCATCACTGTCAATCACTTGCATGCCAATAAGCCGATCCTTCGTTAACGCCTTCTTATCTTTCTCTTTAGACATTTCATCACTCCGAATCGTTACAACTATTAGTATCAGCATATCTTATAAATTTTAGACGTAGTTTCTTCTTATGTCAACATGTCAATCTCAAATTGGTCTGTGCGTTTTGCAAAGTGTTTACTGATTGCGTCAATCGAAGATGTTGGCATTGGATCGACTTGAGATGTCTGTTCGACATTGGGAAATGGACACTTGATATGCATTTAGGGGCCTTCAAATTGATGCGCTAACCCATTTATTCATTCCCAAAGAGGCTCGTAGGTTCGATGTAGCTTTTAGTTAAAAATGTCCAATAACCTCATAAACGCTGTTTTGCATTGCCCAACTATGGGAGAAGAGCTCAAAATCGCCTGCGGCGTCTTCGCAGCCATAAACTTCGAAGATGAACCTGTGTTCCCATGCATATATTGGGGGCTCAGAGCACAAAATCACAGAGGACATCAATCACATGGTTTTCTTACTTACAACGACGGAAAGTTTTATGTCTACAGAAACTTGGATCTTGTGCCGAAAATCAAGGCCAGCGCTATTCAAGAATGGTTCGGACGTCTGCCTGGACACGTTGGAATAGGCAACGTAAGATACACGACTTCTGGGAAAACTGATGAAAAATCATTGATAATGGGCACACAGCCAGTTACAGCTTCAAAGAAGGGTTTGAAGCTCGCCATTTCATATAATGGCAACGTGGTTAACACGTTCCAGCTTAAAAGGGAGATAGCCGCTCAGTTTCGGGGCTTTGCCTCTGAGTGCGATGCAGATCTGATTTGTCACAAGCTCATGATCGAACTTTTGAAAGGCAGGGGTTTGGCTTCAGCCGTCAAGGCATGTATGCTTGAAGTTGATGGCGCCTTTTCGGTAGCAGGGGTAAATCAAGATGGGGAATTCTTCGCCTTCAAGGACCCTCATTCAATAAGACCCCTATGCGCAGGACACAGTCCAGACGGTTCAACCTACGTATTTTCTTCAGAAACCGTCAGTCTCGACATAAACGGTTTTGAAAGGGATTTCGAACTGAAACCAGGAGAATTCGTTCGCGTTTCAAAGAGCGGCTTCGAGAGAAAACAGCTTGTCAACACCGAACGAAAAGCTTTCTGCTCGTTCGAGTTTGCCTACTTTGCGCGACCAGATTCGCGTTTCGATGACAGATACGTTTACGAAATACGCGAGGAATTCGGCAGGAACCTTGTTAAAGAAAACCCGGACATCGTGAAGAATGCTGACGTCATCCTCTCGGTGCCAGAAACGGGCGACGACTCAGCCATGGGAGTTCACGAAGAATCTGGGTTAAGATGGGAGAGAGCATCGCGAAGGCACCGATACGTTACGGAAAGAGCCTTCCTATTGCTTAACAGAGAACGGCAGCCGACGATAACCCGGAAGATCAACATTCTAGGTCCCAAAATCAAAGGAAAACGTGTCATAGTGACCGAAGATAGCATCGTTCGAGGAGACACGACAAAAGTGATTGTGCAGAAGCTCAGGAGCATGGGAGCAAAGAAAGTCTATTTGTTCGTCACCTATCCATGCATCATCGGACCATGCCTATATGGAATAGACATGGCTACTTACGGTCAGCTCATAGGCTCCAAGCACAGTCCAGAAGAGATAGCGAAGATAATAGGCGCGGACGCAGTATGTTATCAATCAATCGAAGGTTTCGTGAAGGCAACAGGATTTGACTGCAATCAGCTTTGCACCGCTTGCGCTACAGGAGAATATCCAACACCGATAGCCCAAAAGATGGCCAATACTATGAAGAAAAAGTTCATAGAAGGCTATGAGGAAACTGGGAGAATCTATGAGACTGAAGAGGCAATCGAGAGTTAACAGTGGCAAAGCGAATTATCATTCTCCCCCAATGCTGCGGTGGTAACTCGTGGAGAAATTGGGTGTACTTGTCGTTTCCTACGGCGCGAGAGAAACAGCCATAGTTGACGTATTAGCGCGGAGTAACAGTTACAAAGTAGACGTTTATGTTGCAGACAAACAGAAGAATCCTTTCAACGCGAAAATAGCGGCTAAGCACGTTGTTATTTCAGACCTCGACACAGAAGAAATCTGTCGATTTGCTCAGGCGAACAAGAATAAGATAAGTTTTGGAATAGTTGGCTCAGAAAAACCAATAATCGAAGGGATACGCGACCTAATCGAAGAGCGAACAGGCATACCGATGATTTGTCCGACCAAGGAGTATGCTATTGAAGAAAGCAAGGTTCGGCAGCGATTATTATTTGAGAAAATCGTTCCAGAGGCAAATCCACGCTTCAAGATCTTCGACCCTGAAGACTTCAAAAATGTGGCAGATGTGAAAAAAGCCGTTTACACGTGGCTTGATGAATTGGGTGATAAGGCGGTCGTCAAGCCCGACAAGCCCGCCGCTGGAAAGGGGGTTGGCGTCTGGGGGGATCACTTCATCAACCGTGATCAGCTGTTCACCCATTTCCTCTCAAACTTCGAGTTCGGGAAAGTCATAATTGAAGAAAGAGTTGACGGTGAAGAATCGAGTTTTCAAGCTTTCAGTGATGGCAAACACCTTGCAATCCTGCCAGATACCAGAGATTACAAACGGGCGTTCGACGGCGACAAGGGACCTAATACAGGCGGAATGGGATCTTACAAAAATGCCGGAGACGTATTACCCTTCTTGAGCCGCGATGACAGGGCCAAAGAGACAGAAATTGTACGGAGAATTTTCACGAAGTGGACGAAAGAAACCACTTCAGGTTTGAGAGGCGTTCCATTATATGTGGCTTTCATGCATACGGGCAAGGAGCCGAAAATCCTTGAGAACAACAGTCGACCAGGGGATCCGGAAATAATAAACATCTTGCCTATCTTGAAGCAGGACTTCGTCGATGTATGTTTGAAAATACTCGAAGGAAACCTTACACACGTAGAAGTCGAGAGAATGGCAACCGTCGTCACCTACAAGGTTCCTCAAAGCTACGGAGGATACGCAAGCGATTTTCCAAGTCTCGCACAGACAAGTGAAATTGACACGCCCGTTGACTTAACCAAGGCCTATGAGCTGAGCAAAAAATATGGTGACAGAATTCGTGTATATCCAGCCTCACTGGAAATGCGCGGAAGCCAATGCTTTGCGCTTAAATCAAGAGCCGTAGCTGTCATGGGAGCGGACCAAGAGATCGAAGCGGCCAGGCAAATTTCGATTGAGGGTATAAATGCGATCAAAGGCGGAGCGCTATGGCGGAGAACAGACATAGGATCTGAAGAGCATCTGCGCGAAAGTATAAAGCACATGGAAAGGTTGAGGCTCATTCAGTGAGAAAAGCATTCATATCAGACTGTGAAGGTCCCATTTCAAAGAATGACAACGCGTACGAACTCGCATCACAGTTTGTTCCAGAAGGGAGCAGACTATACGCGGTTATAAGCCGATATGATGACCTGGTCGCAGACATTCTGAAGAGGCCGGGCTACAAAGCTGGTTACACACTGAAACTCATCATGCCTTTCCTGAAAGCTTATAATGCTACAGATCTTGAGATGCAGGAATTCTCAGCGGAAAAGCTCGAATTGATCCCATATGCAAAGAACACGTTGCAACACGCAAGAAGCATAGCCCTAGCTTTTATTGTGAGCACAAGCTATGAACACTACTTGAGAGCAGTGTGCCAAGCCTTAGATTTTCCGTTTGCAAACACTTACTGCACAAAAGTGAGCATTGACAAGTACAATATAACTGAACCGGAGAGAGACCTATTGAGGAAGCTCGCAGCGGAGATCGCGCAGATGCATATAGTCGAGATCCCGCCAAAGGCGAAATCGTTTCAAGATTTTTCAGGGGATGATCAGGAGACAATCCTGCGGCTGGACGAGATATTCTGGGGGGAAATAACGAACCTAGGAATAGGCAGGATCTATTCTGAGATCTACCCCATGGGTGGGGAAGAAAAAGCTGAGGCCATAGACGACATCATCAAGAAATCTGGAACACAACTATCCTACGTGATGTATGTTGGTGACAGCATAACAGATGAGGAAGCCTTCAAGCTCGTAAGAAGAGGAGATGGCCTGACAGTTTCCTTCAATGGTAATCAGTATGCGGTAAGGAACGCTGAAATTGCAGTGCTTTGCCAAAACAGCATTCCAACCACAATGATCGCAGATATCTTTTGCAGGTTCGGAAAAGAGCAAGCCCTGAAACTAGCAGGAGAATGGAACAGGGAGGCGCTAAGGAAGAGCAAAGTTAGTCCTTACCTGCTAAAACATTTCTTCACATTTCAGAGTGACAAATCGTGCAGAGTCGAAATAGTTGAAAATAGAAATACCGAAGAGCTGGTGAGAGAGAGCACTGACTTCAGGAGAGAGGTCAGGGGTGAAGCAGTCGGGAGTATGGGATAACATGGTGAAGGAAGACCTGATTGAAGACACTTTTGCAGAAGCTTTCGACGGCATCTACTGCCGAACCATAGTCACTGCGGATGACAAGAACACCCTTAAGAGGGCAGCTGAAGATGCCAGTGCGACTCCTTCAGGAGTCATCGGAAGGCTCGACAATGGAATTGAAAGGTGGCTGACAGAAAAAGAAACGCCTGACAGGCGTAAAGGAGCGATCCTGCAGTTTTGGAAGGGCTTGGACATAGAAAAACCGATCAGTGACACTGTCAACCGCTTTGAGAAGGAATTATCATACAGAATTCGGCAAGACATACTCGTAAAGCCTTTCACAGCGGTTTTCGACGCCTTGTCTGTGAAGCCAGAAGGAAGATTGGACATGATGGAAAGGGTCGGACATTGCGGGGACGGATTTGAATGGGAAAAGCATGCTTATGGCCGCTGCATGATTGTTGTTCCTTTGATGGTGCCCGATTTTCTCATTGAAAGATATATTGGCTACGCTCGAGGAATATCGGGAGGCAATTTTTTGATAATGTGCAAAACCAAGAAGGCTGTAGTGAACGCTGGAAAAGTCGCATTAGACGCCATAAGCAAGGTTGAAGGCGTAATTGCTCCTTTTCATGTTTGTTCTGCTGGTTCGAAAACCGAAACAAAATTTCCGTTAATTGGTCCTACGACCAATCATCCGTACTGCCCCTCCCTGAAGGGCAAACTCGCAGGGGTCTCGAAAGTCCCCCGAAACGTTAACTACATTCCAGAAATAGTGATTAATGGAATATCGATTGATGCAGTCAAGAAGGCCATGCAGGCTGGCATTGCCGCGTCATTGACTGTTGATGGCGTGGTGAGAATCTCGGCTGGAAACTACTCTGGCAGACTTGGGAATCATAAAATACATCTTCGAGAGTTGTATTGATGACGTTGTTCGATGCAATCGGGTTTGGAGCGTTGAACGTAGACAAGCTCTTCAGGGTAAACAGAATAGCTTGCGCAGAAGAAGAAAGCGTAATAATTGATCATGAGGAAACATGCGGCGGCTCGGCGGCCAATACCATGGTGGCCTTAGCAAGGCTCGACTGCAACGTCAGCTTTCTCGGAAAGGTGGCACGCGATAGAGAAGGAAGAATGCTTCTTGAAGATTTTCGCAAAGAAGGCGTGGACACGACCAATGTGATCGTTGCGAAACGAGGAAGAAGTGGAAACGTCATTGGCTTCATCGACGAAAAAGGTAATAGGGCACTGTACATCGATTCAGGCGTCAATGACGACATAGTGCTTCAAGAACTACCCACAAAACGCATTTTTCAAGCAAGATTTTTCCACCTAACATCGTTCGTCGGGAAAAGATCAATGCAAGCTCAGAAGGAGCTTTTGGATATGCTTCCAGAGAACGTCTTAATAAGCTTCGATCCGGGAGCCGTTTACGCAAGGATGGGCTTCAACGAGCTGGAACCCATCATAAGAAGAACTCACGTTATGATGCCTAACGCAGGCGAGCTCAGGCTTCTGACTGGGAAAACCGATTATCGCAAAGGGGCAGAGTTTTTGCTTGCTGAAGGCATAAGTGCCGTAGCGGTGAAACTCGGAGCCCGAGGCTGCTACGTGACCGATGGTCGGGAGAGCTTCCTGATAGAGGCATGCAAGGTCAAAGTTGTTGATACAACTGGGGCGGGAGATGCCTTTTGTGCAGGTTTCCTTTATGGCCTAATTCAGAAGAAGAGCCTCTATGATTGTGGAAGGATGGGGAATTTCGTAGCATCGCGGTGCGTAATGAAGGTTGGTGCCAGAACAGGGCTGCCCCATGTCAGCGATCTAGAACTTCTTGCTTAGAAACTCGATCATACTCTTAAAGATCGGTTTGCCGTCACCGTATTCGGCCTTTTGTGCATCTCTTGTCCAGTCAGGCTGCTGCCACCAGTAGAATGCCCTTTCAGGGTGCGGCATTAACCCGAAAACTGTTCCTTCAGGATTGCATATGCCTGCAATATCATAGAAAGAACCGTTAGGATTAGTCGGAAAATTGCCTTTCGCATATTTGCCATTTTCGTCGCAGTACCGAAAAACAATCTGATCATTTTCTTCCAGTTTGTTTAAGAACTGTTCTTCTTTGTCACTTGGAAATATGAACCTCCCTTCAGAATGTGCCACTGGCATGCGCAGGATCTTCCCTTTAGGTATTACTGAAGTGAAGAGGCAATTTCCGCTGCTTTCATTTTTCAAATGAATCCATCTACAATTGTAACCTGGCGGAACGTTCATGGCTAAAGCAGCATCAGGATAACGGCTAATTCCCTCAAAACTTGGAAGCAAGCCTGCCTCAACGAGCACCTGAAAGCCGTTGCATATTCCGAGCAATGGACGACCATCATCAACAAAGTCTCTCAAATCCTTGCCCAGCTTAGTCAATATCCACTTTGCCCATATTGCCCCCGCTCGAACGTAATCCCCGTAGGAAAACCCTCCTGGAAAGACCAGAGCATCGTATTCGAACAGGCTTCGGCGTTTAACTATTTCATTAGCATGAACAATCTTGGCTTTGGCCCCTAATTCTTCGAGGGAACGTTTTGTTTCTGCATCGCAGTTAGTTCCACCGACGCGTAGCACGCAAACTTTGATATCATTAGCGTGCATGAACCGAACCTCCGCTGAACGTTTGCTTCCAACTTGTTCGCAAGTCGTCGATTGATGAATCGAGTATGATTTTTCCTGCCATTCCCATGACGCGCAGCCTCGGGGTCTCGATAACCTTTCCGATTTCTGCATAGGGTTTTCCACTGATTAAAGCTTGAAAGCGACTATTATCACTGTTTGAGACTTCAAGCAGAAAACGACTGTTAGATTCGGAAAAGAGGGCAAAATCATCTCGTGTTACCCTCGTCATAGGCAAATTCGACAAGTTCAATTCGATTCCATAGCCTCCTGAGAATGCCATCTCCGCTGCCGCAACAGCCAAGCCACCTTCCGAAAGATCATGGCAGGCCTTCGTTAGGTCTTCATCGATTACTCGTGTAACAGTGTTGAATATCTCTCTAGCCGTTCTCGCTCTCGTTTTTGGCACGGTTTTTCCCAAGATTCCATTGAGCCCGTAGTATTCTGACCCACCTAATTCTTTGTACGTGTTTCCGACGATGAATATCGAATCGCCTGGGGTCTTTACGTCCATCGAGACTATGCGTCGAATATCTGGGACGAGTCCTAGCGCGGTAATCAATAGAGTAGGCGTTACTGGTCCACGTGGGGACTCATTGTAGAGGCTGTCCTTGCCGGAAATAAAAGGTGTACCGTAAGCCTTAGCGATGTCGTAGCAAGCCTTGCAGGCCTCAACTAAGCTTCCGAGTCTTTCTGGTCTTTCCGGGTTCCCCCAAGTGAAATTGTCGAGCAATGCTATTCTTCTTCCGCCGACTGCAATGTTGTTCCTTACGGCCTCGTCTACAGCTGATGCAGCCATCCAATAGGCATCAATCTTCCCGTAGTTCGGGTTCAATCCACACGAGATCACAATCCCCTTCCAAGAGCTGTTCAGTGGCTTCAGTACAGCTGCATCATTTGGGCCTGCGTGGCCTCCTTGCAAAGGCTTTAGAACGGTGTTTCCTTTGACCTCGTGATCATAGCTCCGGATTACGTTTTCTCTGCTTGCAATGTTGTGTGATGACAATAGGTTCATCAATACAGTGTCTAGGTTTTTGGGCTCACGGAAGCGTGGTTCGTTGAGAACCGGCTGCTCGAGTTTTGCCGTTTTCTGGGATCTCGGTGGTTTGAAGAGAAAAGGAATGCTCATGTTTGCCACTTCAATGCCTGTATAGTTGATCCTTAGAATCTCTTTGCGGGTGAGCTGTCCGATTGCAGTAGCCTGAACGTCTTCGTTTTCAAAAACTTCTTTAACTTTTTCGAGGTTCTCTACGGGCACTATAATGAGCATTCTTTCCTGGGACTCGGAAATGTAGATCTCCCAGGGGGCTAAGTGGGCGTATTTTAACGGAACTTTTTCAAGTTCCACAGTTGCACCGCAGCTATACCTTCTGGCAATTTCGCCGACTGCTGATGATAAACCACCGCCGCCCAAGTCCGTGATCGCTGAGGCCAGTTCAAGGTCTCGAATTTCGATTATAGCTCTTTTCAGTTTCTCTTCTTCGATGGGGTCTGCAATTTGGACCGCAGGGCGAGAGATCACCTCTGACTTTTCAGTTAATTCGGCAGATGCAAAAGTCACCCCATGAATGCCATCTCGGCCAGTTTTTCCTCCTGCCAAGACTATTATATCATCCGGTTTAGCGTTTCTCTTGATCCTCTTAAGCGGAAGAAGTCCTATGCACCCGCAGTACACGACAACGTTTCCTGTGTAGCTCTCATCAAAGTATATTGCACCGTTCACCGTTGGGATTCCCATGTTGTTTCCATAGCTTCCGATCCCACCTGTCACCCCGATGTAGATGTATTTCGGATGCTTGACGCCCATTGGAAGTTTTCCGTAGTCAATGTCCAATGGTCCGAAACCTAGGACATCAGTGCATGCAATGGGATCAGCCCAGACGCCTAGAATATCACGAATTACTCCGCCAACGCCCGTGGCGGCTCCGCCGAAGGGTTCCACTGCCGAAGGATGGTTGTGCGTTTCTACTTTTGCGGCTATTCCATAGTCTTCGTCCAGTTCCACTATGCCCGCGTTATCCTCGAAGACCGAAAAGCACCAAGGCGCCTTGATCTCGTCGGTGGCTTTCGCAATGTATGTTTTGAAAAGACCATCAATGTCTTTCCCATTGTACCTTATTCTTCCCTTGAATGTCTTGTGGAAACAGTGTTCAGACCACGTTTGGCTTATGGTCTGCAACTCTAGATCCGTTGGATTTCGCCCTCTGATTCTAAAGTACTTCTTGACAGTGTTCATTTCTTCCCTGCTTAGGCCTAGTCCCAACTCTCCACCTATTTTCCCCAGTTGTTTGTCTGAGGCATTTAGGATGTCTATTTTGAAAAGTAAGAAAGGAGTCTTCTCTCGGATGAGGATGTTGATCGTCATCTCCGTGCTTTTATCGTGAGACAATAATCATCTTTAGTCGGATTTGCCAAGAGTCTTTTGCACATTTCTTCACCCTGATCTTCCGCCTCCTTGTGTGATCGTACTTTGAGAGCTACGTCGTACATTTTCGCGACATTAACAGATTCAACAGCATAGCCGAGCTCTCTCAATAGTCGTGCTGTCGTTTCGCCTTCAGGATCACTGTGACCAGGTTTCAATTTGACCTTTATTCCTAGCTGATATTTCATGGGCTAAGTGAGAAATTCCAATGGATTTAAGCACTTTCATCACCAACGAGGCAACAGTTACTTCAGGATTATCTTCTTGTTCTTGTAGATGATTTCGATATGTCCTGATCCTGTGGCTCTGCCGATCTGCTGCGCTTCAGTCCGAGTTTTTTCGAGGGAATCCATGGCTTCGTCGACATCGGTTCTGTTTACAACTATTGCGAATCCCCATCCCATGTTAAAGGTCTTAAGCATTTCCTCATCGGTTATCTTGCCTCCCACATCTGAAGCAGTTTTTTGGATCAACTCAAAAATAGGATGGGGTTTGAAATTATAGAATTCGAACCCAAAGTGTTTTGAGAGCTTTAGTAGTCTATCAAACTTCAAGTATGCATCGCCTGTGATGTGTATTGCAGCTTTCAGCTGAACGCTTTCTGCAACTTTTAACAAAGGCTTAACATAGATTTTGGTTGGTTCAAGAACATCCCATATTAGCTCCCTTTCCAAACCTGTTGGAATATCGTAAGGATCATATTGGCCACCCCATTGCTTGAAGAGAATTCTTCTTGCAAGAGATATGCCATTGCTATGGAGTCCCGAGCTTCTCAGGCCAATAATTGCGTCATTAGGTCTTATGTTTTTTCCCGTAACTATTTTCTTCTCTTCAACTTCGCCTACTGCCGCAACTATCATGTCGAAACTTCTGCCTTCCACCAGACCTTTTATCAGTTCCGCCACATCTCCAATTTCTCCGCTCGGCACAATGCATTCAGCCTCGGTTGCTCCCTCTGAAATGCCTTTTATCCATTGCTTGACCAAGTTCGGGCTAGAGGCTTGTGCATGAATGTTGTCTGCGATTGCAAGAGGTCTAGCTCCGGAACGTATGACGTCGTTCACGGCCATCGCGACCCCGTCAATTCCTATGGTGTCGTATTTTTGAGCCAGTTGAGCCACAAGCACTTTTGTGCCTACGCCTTCAATCTGTAGGTCCAAGTAGGTCTTTTTACCCGAGGGGAAAATGTTTCCAAAGGGGAGTCGAACGATTTTGCCATAAAAGCTCAGCTCGTAGGTCTTTTTCAATACGTGCAATGCTTTCTTGGATTCGGCTCTCAGTTCTCTGTTCACGCCTGAACTAGCATATGTAAATTCCTCAGGGAGATGTCTCCTGCTATTTGAATGTTTTCGAGCTAGCCCTGTCATATGTGTTTCTTTTTGGGCTCCAAGAAGATAACACTTTTCGTGTCAGAATCAGGTGGTGTTCAGGGTGGAAGATTCCCTCTGTTTCTCTTCTATAATCGCATTTCCAGGTAACGGCTGATTTACATCACAATTGAGATTGTTGTGAGAAGTTGCTATGATCTTCCGACTTTGGCATACGGGGTTTGATAAATTGACTGGTTCTGTTCCCCCAGTGTGTATGTGTTAATCAACATCCCCAAGAGCACATAGTACTGCTTGAGAAATTCAAGCCCTCTCTCAGTCGCACAATAAAGGATCTGCTGATCCCTCATTCGTACTTCCACAAAGCCTATTTTGGCAATGGACGCCAAGTATTTTTTCAGCTGAGCATAATTGATACCCGTGCGTTTCATTAGAGAGTACTTGTCTCCGCTGCCGTATTTGATGGCATCAAGTATTTCGGCTATAATCTCAAAGTGGCTTCTGTATTTTTTGCTCAGGGTCAATTGGCATGGACTGTTCTTCTTCAGCAACGACAAATTGTATGAGTCATGATCTGCTGCAAAGTCTGCCATCATTCTTTCCCAAAGTATATGTCGCCGTTTAAAGGCTTACTACTTTCTTCCGTAGACTTAGTTGAAGACCTGATGAAAACTGAATAAATGAGTTGACAAAGTTTAAATCTCCCATCACTCTTCGAATGGTTTATTATAGCGCTTCAATTGAATCTGTTGAATAGGAGAAGACTGTTTGGACCAGCTCAAGCTGTCCCAAGATGACTCGCGTTTTCTGCAGAACGTCTTCAAGACCGACTATGCGCCCGCAAGTATACGTTTGCGTGTGGGTGAGCAGCAATATGGCCTAGCAGAGGCAATTGCATCCTTCATGTTTGAGCTTCATTTTCCAGATGTCAAAGATCTAATTAAGAGATTATACGGAGAACAAAAGGTAAACGACCTTTCATTTGTTCGAAAGATCCAAACAGTGCTGAAGAAGATGGAGAAGAGTGGCATCGTAAAGATAATGCCTAAATCGAAGCCATGGGAGTTGCAGAGATACGCACTTTCAAGTTTCAAGTTTCTCGATAGTGACAAGAATCCAGTGAGTTTTGCCACTGAAAAACAGATTGAGCAGACGCAGAATCTGCTGCGATCCCAATCGAATCGGCGAGAACAACCGAGAATGAATTACATCAAGCTTTCCATCCTTGTGCTAGCTGTTTGTGCATCATACGCATCAATCTTGTGGTCTCTATTGCAATCCGTCATCATTCCTGCCATTTTCGTTCCATCATTGTCAATCTCGGTGTTGTGCTCGCTTGTGCTTGGGAAAATTCTCTCCAAAGGATAATCGGAGAAAACCGAAAATTAATGTTGGAATGAGAACATGTTAAATTGGGCCGAGTTGAAGAAGGTAGTTTCAGTTTCATTCCTGCTCTTATTACTACTGATGATGGTGACTGCTGCAATCCACTGGACTATGCCTGTAGCAGCAAGCCCTGAGACTCTTGATGTAGGACCGTCGAGTAAATACTCAACGATCCAGGACGCCATCGACAATGCAAGTTCAGGCGATCTGATCTTTGTCCATGATGGTGTCTATTCCGAGAACATCGTGATCAATAAGAGCGTGTCGCTTGTTGGCGAAGATAGAGACCTAGTGGTGGTGAATGGAAGTGAGGTCGTGGTTGCAAGTGGTGTGACTGTCGAGGATCTCACTATCAGGGCGAGCTCTTCAATTCAAAGTCCGTTTACCATATATTCTGCGGGGAATGTTCTGGAGAACGTTGTTATCGAGAGTGGGTTTTATGGGCTTCAGCTTTTATCTTCTTATGGCAACACGATCTCGAATTGCGTCATCTCGAGTAACCAATTCGGTGTCTACATTTACACTTCAGATCATAATGTGTTTTCGTTCAACAGTATCGTGAACAACCTTGAGGCAGGTGTCGAGCTTCATTCCTCGGGTTACAATGTGTTTTCAGGGAATACTATCTATAACAACACTGATGGGTTGAATCTTTATTCGTCAAATATCAGCAATATATTCTATCATAATAATTTCAACAATACGCTTCAAGTGTCGACGGACTCGGTGAACTCGACAAATGTTTGGAGTCTGAACGGAGAAGGCAACTACTGGTCTGATTACACTGGGCAGGAATTTAATGGCACCGGGATAGGGGACATTCCGTACAATACAGACTCAGTAGGCGGTGATGGCTACCCTCTCATGGGGCCGTTCTATGATCTAGAGCCTTCATTAGCTGGCCAAACATATCAGGTCGATCTTATCAGCAACTCCTCGATCTCAGGTTTGAAATTTACCTTCGGACAAGAGACAGGGAACAAGATTGTGCTCTTCAATGCGGCAGGAGACGAAGGTACAGTTGGGTTTGGTAGAATAATGATTCCTCTAGACCTCATGAACAACACTCCATTCATCATCTTAGGAGACCAAGGAGAAATCAATCCAAAAAAGCTGAGCTCGTCAAACACAACAGATATCTATCTGTACTTCACATGGAGCAATAGCAATCAGACTATCTCTATAATCTCTTCAAAAGCGCTGCAGCTCTACAGTGATCTGCTTGGTGATTATAACTATACGTTGGATGAATTTAACAATTTGACCGTCATACAAAGTGACCTTCTTGCGAATTATAGCACTCTTCTAGATAGTATGACATACCTTGAAAACAAGTATTTAGCGTTGAATTCCTCTTACTACAGCCATCTTTCAGATTATTCTAGAAACATGGAGAACCTTCGGAACCTCATATACGTCTTTGCAGCTACGACCGCAATCTTTCTCATTGCGACCGTTTATCTTTCAAGAAGTTCAAGCACGGGTGGCAAGCGGAAATTCGAAAGACGCGAAAATGCAGATTAACTTTTATTGAACCAGTTCTTTTCCTTTTCTATATGCCTGTAGGTTCGATTGCGCCGCCCGCTTTTCTATTGTGTCGCCTATAGCTTTCTCAATAGAATTATCGCTCACCACTTTCGTCACCTTTGCTAGGGCCCCGAGCATAAACATGTTGGCGTAAATTTTTGTGCCAAGGATCTTCTCAGCGTTTTCTGTTGCAGAGATCTCGAATAGCTTTGTTTTCTTTTCTGGGTGTTTAACGTTCGTACTGTCTATTATCAGTATGCCATCATCCCTCAGGTCTTTCAAATGCTTGTCCAGAGCTTCTTGGTTCATAGCTACAAGTATGTCGCATGCCGTGACCTTTGGAAAGCCGATTTTTCGGTCAGATAATAGCACTTCACTCTTGGCCAAGCTGCCTCTCGCTTCTGCCCCGTAGCTTTGCGTTTGCACGACTTTCTTTCTATCGTAAGCCGCCGCTTTGCCAAGTATGTGGCCTGCAAGAATGACTCCTTGACCCCCAAGCCCTGCAATTACTATTTCAGTTTTCAATTTTTTTCTTTGCCTCCCGCATGGTAGCCTGTACTGTTTCAGTAAGCGTTGGTCTATGCTTTTTCGCGAATTCACCCACAACTATCTTTGAGATCAGCTTGTCTTCGCTCATTTTTTCTATCTGTTCGACTGGGACAGTGTTTTCTCTAAGCCATCTAATCATCTCACCTGCATCTTTGAATCCGGCTTTTCTCCCAAAAGCGGTGGGACACTGGCTTACTACTTCGATAAATCTAAAGCCCTGTGTTTTCAACGCTTCCTTTATGGACATTTTGAACTCGTTGGGATGAGCTGTTGTCCATCGTGCAACGTAGCAGGCTCCAGCAGTCACAGCGAGTTTCGTTGCGTCTAAAGGGTATTCGAAACTGCCGTAGGGTGTTGTGGTCGTCACAGTCTTGAATGGGGTTGTTGGAGCGACCTGTCCGCCTGTCATTCCGTAAACCATGTTGTTCACCATTATGACAAGAATGTCCAAGTTTCTTCGCGCGGCGTGTATGAAGTGGCTCAAGCCTATCCCGACTATGTCGCCATCTCCGCCGAAAACGACGATATTTGCGTCGGGTCGGACGAGTTTTATTCCCGTTGCTACAGGTATGCTTCTTCCGTGCAGGGTGTGCACTGAGTCTGCCATGAAATGGGGCGATGGGATCCATGCAGAGCAGCCGATTCCGCTGCAGAATATGAATTTGCGTAGGTCTTCGTGGCCTAGTTCGTGGACTGCTTTGAGGAACACGTTGGTCACTGTGTAGGCTCCGCAACCTGGACAGAACGGGGGTGTTATGCCCCTCAGATACTTTCGAGGTGAAAATGTTTCAGTCATATTCTCTTCCTTCATCAGTGATTTTGGTGAGGAGTTCTTCAGGGGTGATCATTTCCCCGCCTCCGATCTTGTTCATTGGTTCAACGCGAGCGTGTCCTTTTGTGGCTCTCTTAACTTCATGGTAAAGTTGCCCAAGGTTCATTTCTGGGACGATGATTATCTTGGCTGTGCGGGCCATCTTTTCGATTATCTCGTTGGGGAACGGCCAAATTGTTCTGAGCCTCACATAGCCTGCGTTTATTCCTTTGTTCTGGGCGTTTTGGACCACGTCATAAACAGTTCGTGATGTACATCCGTATGAAACTATTCCGACTTTACATTCTTTGATGTTATAGGTTTCAAAATCGGCGAGTTCTTTTTCGTGGTTTTGTATTTTTCCATTGATTCTTTCGACGAGTTGCCTGTGAACGAGCGGATCGGCGGTCGCTCTGATTCCATACTGGTCGTGAGTTGAGCCCGTTACTACAACGTTGAAGCCGTCTCCGACTGACGGCATCGGCGGAACTTCATACGAACTAAAGAAGGCTTTTTCGCCTGTGGTTGGTTTTCGGCGGTTTATTATCTTGAGTGTTTTAGGGTTCGGTAGAACTATCTGTTCGCTCATGTGTGCGATTATCTCGTCGGCGAGCAATATGACAGGGGTTCGATATTCCTCGGCCAAGTTAAACGCCTTGATTGTCAGGGTGTACATTTCCTGTACTGAGTTTGGCGACAGCACGATGGCTGAGTAGTCTCCGTGCGTGCCCCATCGAGCTTGCATTACGTCACCTTGACCGCATTTCGTGGCCTGACCAGTGCTCGGGCCTGCTCTTTGTACATCGACTATGACGCATGGTGTTTCTGTCATAAATGCGTAGCCTATTCCTTCCTGCATGAGGCTGAAGCCAGGGCCAGAAGTGGCTGTCATTGATTTGGCTCCTGCCCAGCTAGCGCCCACGATGGCTCCTATCGATGCGAGCTCGTCCTCCATTTGAATTGCTGTTCCGTCGACTTGTGGGAGTCTTTTCGATAGGTGTTCAGCGATTTCGCTTGCTGGCGTTATTGGGTACCCAGCGAAGAATCTGCAGCCTGCCGATATAGCTCCTTCAGCGCAAGCTTCGTTTCCCTGCCAAAAATGTGTGTTTGTTGTTGAGGTTTTCTTCAACTAACCATCTCCCATCGGGTTTTTACGTAAGGCTTGAAAGTTTGAACCTAAAAGGTTTTATCTTCTCGTTCAGCAGATTATGCTCCACGAGGTCGCGGGAAATTGGACGAGGATATTGTCGATTATGCATTAGAATGTGCGCAGAGCAAGAAAGTCGATTATGCTGAGGTCAGGGCCAACAGCCAGGCGCAGGACAGAATCATCCTGAGAAACGAAATCTTGGAAGCCTTCGTTTCAGCTGTTGACAGTGGGTTCTGCGTGCGAATCATGGCAGACGGTGGGATCGGCTTCGCTTCAACCAATAGCTGGTCAAAGGAAGAAGCGAGGAAAATCGTAGAT
This sequence comes from Candidatus Acidiferrum sp., assembly GCA_035623315.1. Lineage (GTDB taxonomy): Archaea > Thermoproteota > Bathyarchaeia > Bathyarchaeales > Bathycorpusculaceae > DASPTR01. The sequence continues at coordinate 21,752 of DASPTR010000063.1, forward strand.
TTGGCATTTAAGTATGCCAAGGCTGCGAAACGAAAAGATAAGTTGGTCTTTGCCAAAGAAAAGGCAATCAAGACTAAGTGGGCTGTTGAGCAAAAGAAGAAGATAGAGAATGTTGCGCCCGAAGAGAAGATTTCGGCTTTTGCAGATGTCAACAAAGCTTTGGCTTCGTGTGGCGTGAAGGTTCCTTCGGTGATGTCTCAGGTTTTCGTAGACTTGATTACGAAATACTTTGTTAATTCGGAAGGTTCAAGGATATCTTCATTCGTTCCGAAGATCGGAGCTTTTCTGTATGTCACTGTTGCTGAGCGGGGCAAGACGGAGCAGGGTTATGAGCAGTTTGGTTACAGTGGCGGATGGGAAGCCCTTGACCATTGGAAGATTCAGGAGAAGATGGTTCACGATGCGACTGTTCTCAGAGATGTGATTACGAAGGCAAAGTCAGTGAAGCCTGGAGAGATGGATTTGGTGTGCGGTTCGGAGGTTACTGGAATAGCGGCGCATGAATCCTGTGGTCATCCGATGGAGGCTGATAGGATACTGGGGCGGGAGATGAGCCAGGCTGGAAGATCGTTCATTTATAAGGGCGGTGAATACTGGATCGGTACGCGAATTGGCAGTGACGCAGTTACTGTCGTTGACGATCCGACGATTGAGCATAGTTATGGTTATTATCCTTATGATGATGAGGGTGTCAAGGCTGGTCCTAGGTTCCTGTATAAGAAAGGGCTCATAAACGAGTTCTTGCAGAACAGGGAGTCGGCAGCTAAGCTTGGAACGAAGAGCAATGGTTCTTCAAGGTCTGTGAATTATGACAGGGAGGCGATAGTTCGAATGGCGAATACTTTTGTGGCTGCTGGTGAATTCACGGAGGAAGAGTTGATCGAGGATGTTAAGCAGGGTGTGTTTATGAAATCTTTTACGGAGTGGAACATTGATGACAAACGTTTCAATCAGCGTTATGTCGGCAAAGAGGCTTATCTGATAAAGGACGGGGAACTGTTGCATCCTGTTGCTAGGCCTGTGATTGAGACTACGACGTTGAAGTTCTGGTCGGCGGTGGATGCGGTTTCTAAGAAGGTTGAGTTTGACGCGGCTACGTGCGGGAAGGGTGATCCTTCTCAGGGGGTTCCAGTGTACACTGGTGGTCCGTGTATGAGGCTTAGGAGGGTGTTTGTGAAATGAGCGATATCCTTGGTAAGACTGAAGACGTGGTTATGAGGGCGAAGAAATTAGGCGCGGATGAAGTGATTGCCAAGACGACGTTTGGCAAGTATCGACAGGTGCGGTTCAGCAACAATCAGGTCGATATTACGGTCGCTTGGGATGATTACGTGACTGATGTGGCGTTGGCTTGGAAGAAACGTGTCGTTGCGACGCAGATTCATGATTTCCGTGATGTTGATGCGACTGTCAAGGGTTTAGTGGCCTTGGCGAAGGTGTCTGGTGAGAATCCGATGTTCGGTGGTTTCGCGGAGGGCAGTTTCCGTTATCCGAGAAGTCAGGCCGACAGGAAGCTTGAGTCTCTGGAGAGTCCGACGGAGCTGGTTTTTGAGGCTATTGGTGCTGCGGAAAAGGAAGCAGGGTCTGAGGTTGACAGTGGAGGTATTCTTTTTACGAAGTTTGAGGATGTTTATTTGGTGTCTTCGGAGGGGCCTTCAGGTACTGATTGTAGGTCGGCGGTTGAGCTTTCGATAAGGGCTTTTTCGGAGCGTGAGGCTTCGGGTCATGGGGTTGAGTGTGGTTCGACGTTGAAGGATTTTGAGCCTTCTAGGGCTGGGAGGAAGGCTGGCGAGATTGCGCGGCTGGCGAAGAATCCTAAGGTGGGTGATGATGGCGTGTATGATGTCATTTTTGATCCGTTGATTTTTGGTTCTGTGCTAGGTGTGTGCGGCGGGATGGCTTCGGCTTTCAATGTGATGGTTCAGTTGTCTGTTTTTGTGGATAAGCTTGGGAAGAGGGTGTCGCCGGAGATTGTTACTTTGACGGATAATCCTGCTGCGTATTCGATGTCTCAGAGGGTTTTTGATGATGAGGGTGTTCCGACTAAGGCGAACGTGTTTATTGATCACGGTGTGCTGAAGACTTATCTTCATAATGCTTCTACGGCTAAGGTTTTCAAGACTGAGACGACGGGCAATGCGGGGCTTGTTGCTCCGAATCCTTGGAATGTGGAGATGTCGCCTGGCACAGTGAGCAAGGATGAGCTTTTCAGGGGGGTGAACAGGGGGCTGTATTTGACTAACACGTGGTATACGCGGTTTCAGAATTATGTGAGGGGCGACTTTTCAACGATACCTAGGGACGGCATTTTCCTGATTGAACATGGCGAGGTTAAGAAGTCGTTGAAGGACTTGCGCATAAGCGACAACGTCTTGTCCATGCTGGGCAACATCGCTGGCGTGTCGAAGGAGAGGCAGCACGTGCACTGGTGGGGTGAGGCTGATCCGCCGTCGCTTAGCCCTTACGTGCTCATCAAGGACGTGCACATGACGAAGTCCCGATAGCCAAGCCCCTTTCTTTTTTCTTCTTTTGTTGGGTTATCAAAAGGCTTATGTTAATTTCTTGGCTTCTAGTCCTGTTGGGGGCGGTCGTAGTCTAGCTTGGTTAGGACATCGGCTTCCCAAGCCGACAACCCGGGTTCAAATCCCGGTGACCGCATCTGGAAAAGCCTGCTTTTTGGAGATTCTGGCTTGTGTGGTGATCCCTCGGTCGGCTAGGTTTTTTTCTTTTTGTTTTGGGCTGGTTTTTTGTGGAGGGGTTTGGGTTTTGGTTTGGTGATGGCTTGAAGAGTCTTTTTTTGTCTCGGATTGTCTTTTTTTGTCTTAGATGGGCTGTTTATGTTGGGCGTTTTTTGGTTGATGTCTGTTGGTGTGGGTTGTTCCTTGTTGTCGTGATGCGAGGTTTGTGGTTTGAGTTAGCTCTTGTGTTTGTTTTGGGTTTTGGGTTGGTGGTGCTTTGGGTCTGTTTTGGTTGTGCTTAATGTATTGTTTGTTTGTGTTTTGTTTTTTGTGGGGGTGTGGGTTTGGTTGGGTTTTTGTGGGTTTGTTGTGTGAGGCTTGTTTTGTAGGTTGTTAGGATTTTTTCTGTTCTGTTTGGGTCGGTTAGGGCGTAGATGTTTTGGCGGCCGATTTGTTCTCGTGTTAGGATGTTTTTTTGGACTAGTTGTTTTAGGTGGAGTTGGAGGGTGGAGCGTGGTAGTTTGAGTTGTTGTGTTAGGGTTTGGTGTTTGGTTTTTTTGTTTTTGAGGATTGTTGTGATGATGTCTCTTGTTTTGTTTTGTCTGAGGGCGGAGAGTATTTTTTTGTCTTGTGCTTCTAGTCTTTTTGTGTAGTATTTTTTTTGGTGTCCTTCTGGTTCGGCGAGGACTATTTTTTTTCGTGCCATGTAAGTCAGATGATAATGCAGGGTGGTCAGGGGCATGTTCAACGTTTTTTGGAGTCCTCTCAGGTGATAGCCTGGGTTTGCTTCGACGGCCAGGTATATTTTTTTGCGTCTTTCATTTTCTAGGATTTCGTCTTTGAACATCTACGTTTGATCCTTCAACGTTTTGTGTGGGGGTTCTTGTCGTTCAGGTTGTTCATGCTCGCTGTGCTATAATTCGTTTTTTGAGCAGAAGCATCATTCGGTTCCTTCTAATAATAGGTTTTCTTTGTTCGTTAACAGTGTCCTTTTTGATCGTGTGTTGATGGTTTAAGCTTTTGAGATTTAGGGTTTTGTTGGTCTCGTTCAGTGTTATGGGTGAAGTGTTGACTGGTTTTGTGGGCTTCGCGGTTTTATGGTGCCAGAGCGGCGACTTTTACTTGTTTTACTCCCTTTTTGGCCATGAGGGTTTGGGTGAGGTTTCTCACTTCTTGCGTGTTTCCTTTTATGGCGATCATTTCTAGGCACTTGTTTTCTTCTAGGTGGAGGTGAGTTGTGGAGGAGATCACGTTTTTGAATTGATGTTGGGCTCTGGTGATTTCTTCGAGGAGGCCTGGTTTGTCTAGGTAGTAGAGCACCAGGATGGCTCCTGTTATTTGTCCGCTTTGTTTTTGCATCCATTCAAATTCGCTGATGAAACTTCTTACAGCGTCGTGGATTGCCTTCGAACGATCCTCGTAATGCATGTTCTTCCACGTTTCATCCAGTCTTTTCAGGAGAGGCGGAGGAAGAGAAACGCTGAACCTTGTAACCTTCATCTTCTGTGGCATCCAATCACCCTCCCAGATTTATGACGAGTTGCAGGAGCCGCAAAATAAATGTCACCTTTTTGATTTTCGAGTCCATGTGCAAAATCGTCACCTGATCAAGTTTTCTTTTCAGCTTCTTTTCCATATTCAAACATGATGAGTTTGCATTTCTTGCAGCGCAAAGCTTCCAAGTTTTGAACTGAAAATTTCCAAATAGGATTAGGGGTTATCTGTTCTCCGTCTGCCAAGAATCTGTGAGTTCTTGTGTCCCACCATAACCTGGTTCCGGTGGTCATTAGAAAACCGGCTTCAAGTTCGCCGCTGCACTTTGGGCATTTCGTTATCTCACTCATGTTCTTTCCCTTCTCAGAATTTGGTTGCAAAATCCTTTTATGGTTGATGTTACAGTTTAGTTAATTCGTAACACTGGAGGATGATGATGGTCTACTTTAACAGTCGAGACATAGCAGCCATAGCTTTACTGTCCAGTCTCTGGGGCGTGTTAAGCTCCGTGTTTTCCCCGATCGTTTTTAGCATGTTCAACTTGCCAATACTGTGTGACATGATCGGCTTTGCGGTACTTTCGCTAACCGTGTGGTGGATCAGGAAAATTGGGGCTGCCACTCTGGTTGGACTGGTTGCAACAGTCATAAATTTCATTTTCAACCCGGCTGGCCTCTTCTTTCTAGGCTTCACTGCGGCCAGCATAGTCTTCGACATGCTTGCGTGGCTCGCAAGATATAATGTGTATTTGAAGAGGCCGAGTTTAACTGCGATCGTGTTGTTTTTCACTTCAGTGTTGTCGGCCGCTGTTGCAGGACTCGTTATCGGTACGTATTTCATGGCCGCGCCTGCCTTGACTAGTTGGGGCGGGGTCATTGGGTGGGTGATGCTTCATGCTGTCGGCGGAACCGTTGGAGGAATCATCGGGGTTTTGCTGGTAATGGGCTTGGTCGTCAGAGGTCTGCCAAAAATCTACGGAAACAGATAAAGTCTAGTTGTTGTGATCGCCTGTACGTTCTTGAGATAGTTCAAACTCGTAGGCTTCACTTTGGGAGAAGTCCGTAATGTTCTTCTATCGTGTGATGGTACAGTTCTGGTGTCATGAGTGAACCGAAAGCTCTGGCCACGACTTCGCTTAGGGCTGGGTGAATATGCATGGCCTTCATGAGTGGTTCTGCGCTTTGGTCTGAGGTGTACATGAGGTTTATTATTTCCTGAATGAGGACTGATGCTTGAGGCCCGATGATGTGTGCGCCTATGATTCGTTTTGTGTCTTTGAGGACTAGGACTTTGACGAAATAATCTTTAACACCCATGGCCTCTCCCTTTGCGGTATCCTCGTATCTGTGAATCCCGATCAGCACGTTCTCGCTGCCATGCTTTTCCAGAGCTTCCTTCTCTTTCAAGCCTACGCTTGCGATCTCTGGATCTGTGAAGACGGCGTGTGGCACGGCGTGATAGTCCACCTTGGCTTTTTCTCCGTGCACGGCGTTCAAGTATACGACAAAAGCTTCGTGGTTTGCCACGTGTTTGAACAAGTATCTGCCATCAGCATCGCCGAAGGCCCACACGTTAGGCTGCGAGGTTTGCAGGTAATCGTTGACTATGATCCATCCTTTCTGGTCGGTTTTGATTCCGGTTTTTTCTAGATGTAGAATATCGCTGTTCGAGCCCCTGCCTGAGGCAATCAGAATCTCCTCTGCAACCACTTCTGTTTCTTTTCCGCCTTCTCTGTTGACTGCGACCAGTTTTTTCTTTCCGCCTGGAACGTTTTCGGCTCTTCGTACTTCATGGTTGGTGATGACTGTCATGCGTTTTTGCAGTTCCCTCTTTGCCAAGGCAGAAATCTCGGGCTCTTCTTCTGGGATCAACTGCTGGTTTCTGCCGATTATCGTGACCTGTGCTCCCATCGCTGCAAGAAAATGGCCGTATTCAGCGGCGATGTAGCCTCCGCCGATTATCGCGATGCTTCTGGGCAGCTGATTCATCTGGATTAACGTGTCGCTCGTGAGATAACGGACGTTTTCAAGACCATTTATTGCTGGAATTGTGGGCTTTGACCCGGTGCAGAGAAGTATGATCTTTGAAGTGATGGTCTTGCCGCCGACACTCAACGTGTACGGTCCAACGAACTGGGCTGTGTCTTTGAAGTAGTCAACGTTCTTGGAATGAGTGAGCCCTTGGCGTATGTTGTCGATGTCTTCGTAAATGAGGGTTCTCATTCGGTGCATGACGGCTTGAAAATCAACTTTTTTCAAGTCAACTGATATTCCAAATTCCCTTGCTCTTTGAACAGTCCTCACAATTTCGGCTGGGTACAAGAGTATCTTCGAAGGTATACAGCCTCTCGTTAGGCAGATTCCACCCGGTTCATCCTTGTCTATTACTGCGATCCTAACGTTTGGTTGTTCCTGAACCAGAATCCAGACTATTTCAAGTGCTGAACCAGAGCCTATTACGATGAAGTCGTATTCCTTCAAGCAAGCATCATCCTTCTGAAAAATACTTGAAAATGAACATTAAATA
>DASPTR010000064.1:0-3889 GCA_035623315.1 Candidatus Acidiferrum sp.
CTATGAGGAATCAGGTGGAGGTGTGACGTTTTCGGGCGGAGAGCCGCTCATGCAACCTGATTTCTTGAACGCACTTCTTGGCGAATGCAAACAGAGAGCCATCCATACAACCGTAGACACTTGTGGGCTTGCCAAGTATGAAATCATCAACAGAATGCGAGATAAAGTGGATCTTTTCTTGTATGACATCAAAACTTTGGACAGCAGAATTCATAGAAGATATACGGGCGTTTCAAATCAACAGATTCTCAGAAACCTCAAGAAACTGTCGCAGAGTGGCAGCCAAATTATAATTAGTTTTCCGATAATACCTGGCATAAATGACGACGATGAGAACGTCACAAAAACGGCAAGGTTCGTAAGCTCCCTGCCTAACATACAACAGGTTAATCTGCTTCCCTATCATAGGGCTGGAATCGAGAAGTACAAGAACTTGGGCAAACCTTACAAGCTGGGCAAGATTCAGCCTCCCTCAAATCAGAAGATTAAATCAATAAAGAAGAGAATCGAGGATTTAGGAGTAAAAGTAGCTGTGGGAGGAGGGTAACGTGCGGGCAAGGATCAGAAAATTAAGGAAACAAAGCATACTTGCCAAACCTTACATTTCGCCTGAGAGAGCGATTCTCCTAACCGAGTTCCTTGAAAACGGGATTGCCAATCAATTTTCCATCCCAGTGAAAAGGGCGCTTGCGTTCAAGTATTTGCTAGACAAGAAGAAAATTTGCATCAATGACGGCGAGTTGATCGTTGGTGAAAGAGGTTCGGCTCCAAAAGAAACTCCAACGTATCCTGAAATATGCTGCCACACGATGGAAGATCTTGAGACTCTGAACTCAAGAAAGAAGATACCGTACGCTGTTGATGCGGCAACGAAGAAAGCGTACAGAGAGAAGATCATTCCCTTCTGGAAAGGTAGGTCAATGAGGGATGCAATTTTCTCGAACATGTCTGAGGAGTGGAAAGCCGCTTACGAGGCCGGCGTGTTCACCGAGTTCTTGGAACAAAGGGCTCCAGGTCATACTGCTCTAGACGACAAAATCTACAAAAAAGGCCTGCTTGACTTCAAAAAAGACATAACGCGAAGTTTGAAAAGCCTCGATTTTTCTGCGGATTCACACGCATGTGAAGAACGTGAAGAACTCAAGGCCATGGAAATAGTTGCGGACTCGTTGATCCATTATGCCGAACGCCATGCCGATTTGGCGACAAAACTCGCAAGAAAAGAGAAGAATGCGAAGAGAAGAAAAGAGCTGGAGAGAATAGCCCGTGTATGTATGCATGTTCCAGCGTTGGCACCGAGAGATTTTTGGGAAGCTCTGCAATATTACTGGTTCGTTCATCTTGGGGTTATTACCGAGCTTAATCCTTGGGATGCATTCAACCCTGGTAGGCTCGATCAGCACCTTTATCCGTTCTATGAGAAGGGTTTGGCAGATGGCGCTCTGACGATGGAAGATGCGAGGGAGCTTCTACAGGCTTTCTGGATAAAGTTCAACAACCAGCCAGCCCCGACTAAGGTTGGAGTCACCGCAGAAGAAAGCTGCACCTACACTGACTTTGCACTAATAAACTTGGGCGGGGTCAAAGCAGACGGATCAGATGCGGTGAATGAGCTTTCGTACCTCATGCTCGACGTAGTAGAAGAGATGAGGTTGACTCAGCCAAGTTCTATGGTTCAGATCAGCAAAAAAACGCCTGACAGATTCTTGAAGAGAGCCGCGGAAATAATAAGGACGGGCTTCGGCCAGCCTTCAGTTTTCAACACCGACGAAATAATTATGGAACTTCTCAGACAGGGAAAACTTGTCGAAGACGCCAGAAACGGTGGGGCAAGCGGCTGCGTCGAAACTGGAGCCTTCGGCAAGGAAAGTTACATACTCACAGGCTACTTCAACATGCCTAAAGTCCTTGAAATCACTCTGAACAACGGCGTTGATCCGAGGACACGAAAGATGATCGGGTTAAGAACTGGAGATCCCTCAGAATTCGAGTCATTCGAAGATCTGCTGAAGGCGTTCAAAAAACAACTCAATTACTTCATTGATGTCAAAGTCAAAGGAAACAATATCATAGAACGCTTCTACGCAGAACATCTTCCCGCACCCTTCTTATCTCTTCTAATCGATGATTGCATAGCCAAAGGCAAGGACTACAATGATGGCGGAGCACGGTACAACACAGATTATATCCAGGGAGTCGGACTTGGGACAACGACCGATTCGCTGGCTGCCTTGAAATACAATGCTTTCGATAAGAAAATCATCACGATGAAGAAGATGCTCGACATTCTCGGCACGAATTATGCTGGAAACGAAGGCATACGTCAGAGGTTGCTCAACAAGACGCCGAAATACGGAAATGGCGAAGAATATGCGGATCAGGTCATGAAAGCCGTTTTCGAAGCCTACTTTGAAGCAGTAGACGGAAGACCTAACATGAAAGGTGGGTGCTACAGGATCAATCTGTTGCCGACTACCGTCCACGTCTACTTTGGGAAAACCACGGGGGCTACTCCAGACGGAAGAAAAGCAGGGGAACCTCTATCTGAGGGAGTATCACCAGTCCAAGGAGCTGACCGCAAAGGACCGACGGCCGTGATAGAATCTGTCGCGAAAATTGATCATGTCAGAACAGGTGGAACACTTCTGAATCAAAAATTCACGCCTCAGCTACTAGCTGATGACGTTGGAATGAACAAGCTTGCACAGCTTATAAGAACCTACTTCAAGCTGGACGGCCACCACATCCAATTCAACGTCGTAAGCTCCAGCATGCTTCGCGACGCACAGAAGCATCCTGAAAGATACAGAGACCTCATAGTCAGAGTAGCAGGATACAGTGACTACTTCATAGACCTAGGCGCGGAGCTTCAAAACGAAATAATCAAGAGAACAGAACAAGTGAGCTTCTAGCTGAAACCACAAAATCAGACGCTTTGATCTTAGGATACAAAGATAATGGCCACGATTATTGAGAAAGCACCTATTCCTGAAATCAACGTGAATGTATCATGAAGGACAATCGAGGAAATTGCCAAAGAGACAATAACTTCAGTCAGGAGAATGATAGTGGAGCTTACCGCTGAGATGGATTTTAGGGCTTCTGACCATAAGTAGTAAGGAATTACCCAGCAGAATATTGCAGTGTAAGCAATGGCGAGCCACGCGTCAACCGGCAATTGGAAGGGTGAACTGGTCGAAAAGAGGAGAGAAGGTATTAGAGGAAGAAGGGTTACGAAAATCACCCACGTTGTAGGCTGAATTATGTCTCTGGCACCTGTGACCAAACGTTTGTTGTAAACCGTGAAAAACGCCCAGACGACCCCAGAGAAAAGAACCAGCAAATCGCCGACTATTGCGCCCTGGCCCAGCATTTGAAAATCGAGATTCGTCGTAATCAGGAAAACTCCGACAATTCCGAACAGGATTCCCAGTGCTCTCCTGTTTCCTAGGCGTTCTTTCAGTATCAGCCAACTCAGTATGGCAACCCATATAGCGCTTAGATTAACAAGCAACGACGATTTAGAGGCTGAGGTGGAAGTCATTCCAACGTACTGGAACAAATAGGCCACTCCGTTGGCGATGCCCAAGAACCACACAACTCTCCTCTTCGCGAATTCGAACCCGTAATTTCTCCTTATCAACAGTAGAAACAACATTATGATCGAGGCAATAGAAAACCTCAAAAAAACGAACATGTAAGCGTCCACATATCTCAAGCCGACTTTTATCGCTGGAAAAGAGGTGCCCCACAAAACGCTAGCGATGCCCGTTAAGATGATGGCTCTTATCTTTCTATCTCGTCTGCTTGATTCCTGCAAGTGTCATTCCTTTCTTTTCCACTCATGCGCGCTGGTTCAAATAAATTCTGCTGAAAGACCGAAAGCAAA
>DASPTR010000065.1:0-4036 GCA_035623315.1 Candidatus Acidiferrum sp.
TAAGCTGGGTGCTCCTCCCTAAGCATCAGTGAAATAATAGGAAGGCTGTCACACCTGACTCAAATCGAGGCCGGTCCGGCACGGAGCTGGTTTGATTTCTACGGTAACCCCTAGCAACTGCGACATAAAACGACATAAAACACGAGTAAAACCCCTGGCCAGCGACATAAACTGGGGCAAGCAAGAGCTTGTTCAAGGTTCCACTCATCATCTCCTGGAAGAGAGGCTCGGGGCGGAAGAAGCTCGGATCTCTACTGTTTAGCCAACTCAGCTCTCGGTAGGCTGCTTTATCTTCGCTTCCTTCTTTTGCTTTGATGATATCCCTGGTGTTGGTTGAACTCTTAAAGCGTGATCACGACGCCTTCCTGTTGATTTGAAGTTTAAGGTCCTTGGCAACGATCCTGATCGTTTTGAAATGCGCATCGCGCGTCACGAGTTCTAACCCCGTTCTTGTTGAAATAGCGGAAATGATGAGGTCTGTTGCCGGAACGGGTTTTCCAATTTCGAGAAGTTTCGCCGACCAAATCAGAGCGCTATCGTAGTCATCCCTTGTCGGATAGAGGACTTTTAGCTGTTCGAATTCGACTCCTTTCGGAAACTCGATCAGGTTGAGAATTGTAGTGTAGCCTTCTGCCTTCAGCTCACCGGACTTTCGAAGCTCGATCAACTCGCTCGTGTCGAAGATACTCTCTTCCATTCTCTGCGCCCCATCTTGCTGGCATGGCTTACGGCTCTTGCCACCGAAATCCTCTCGAGTCTCACTCCAGCATTCGCGAGCATGTTTCGCAGCTCCGCGGATGAGGTACGAAACTCTGCCGGGCCTTCCAGTCTCTCAAGCTGGTTCACTATGGCTCTCCTTGCCACTTCACTCCACCGCACATCGGACCGCTTCTTCATCTTTTGATAGACTTCTTCCGGTACCGATAACGTGACGTTTGGCATATGTGCAATATGTGAAATCACATATTTAACTCAACAGCCTGCTCCAGCACCTCATCGGCAAAGTCGGCGGAATCAAGTTAGTTCGGACCGTTCATATTCCATATCAACCAGGCATTAAGGATCGATAGAGTAGTGTCTCTGTTGGCAAGTCGACTCTGGCTGATTGCTCCGCTCCTAGTGGTCGTCGCCGTAGCTTCCGCCATATTATTTGCCGGGTTCGGCATTTTCTTGTGGAGGCTACTCGCTAGCCTCTTCAGGGCGATGACCGGAGGCTACTGTCCCACACCATTATGTTAAACGCAGTTCGATTTAGAGGAACATTGAATGTAGCACTGGAGTACTACATATAACCGGACCGGGGTCCTCTCCCGTCACTCTTTCCTGCGTTGCTTCTGTAGTGTGATAGGGGCGACGAGAAGCTTCTGCCCATCGATGACTATGTTTGCAGGAGCGGCTGAGTCAAATTTGAAAGGAAATCCGCTATCTTCGACTAGGTTTTTCGGCAGGTAGAGGAAATACTTTCCGTCGGATCTTCTGCCCGCTTCCCGTGATTTATCACTATTGTTGAATGGCTACTGCTCAAACCACTAGAACCATCTTGTCTTCAGTGTGTCTATTGATTTGATGTGGTTGTCGTCCGTGAAGCAAATCAGCCTCTTGAGCTTCGCGGTTGCAGCAATTATTGCGTCCGCGATTGGAAAATCTCTGCCTTGGGAAACTTTGATCTCAGCGGACTCGGCGGCTATGTCAGAATCAACGTCTATGATCTCAAAGTCTCTCTCGATAGCGGATTTTCTCATCTTTGCCACATCTCGGCCTTCGCCTTCGAGACTCATCCTGTAAACTTCGTGAATTGTAATAGCCGATGCGTATCGGTGTTTTCGGGCTTGTAATTCGGACCTAACTTGGGGCTTCAGCTTGCGCTCGGCACTGTATGCTGCGAGAAAGAATCTTGTGTCGTATAGCGTATCAGGCATCTTCTCGCCTGATCTCGTCTAGTCTCCGCTTCAATTCTTCGAAGGTTCTGTTGCTGCTTCCAATCAGCTCAATCGTTGACTGGGCCTTCTGGAACATCACTCCGTGACCTGTGTCGATCACTTGAAGCTTCGCTCCTTGGAACATGTCGTACTTTTCCCGGAGCTCCTTAGGTATGGTTGTCTGACCCTTTCGGGTCACAGTGACGGTAGTCAAGGCGGGTCAGGCCGAACGCTGGTTTGGTAGTATTTATTAGTTACGGTAGTACCTGGTCGTCCCGATACTACTTCATGCTTTGAAACACTTTGCCTTCGCTTCGTGCCAAATAACGCATTACCTCGCACCAATACTCTCTTTTCACACGCCCGAGATGAACAACGCGGGGTCTACGCAGCGGTTCATCTCGGCCAATCAATCAGGCCGGTCCAGCACGGAGCTGGTCTAATTTCCAACCCTTCTCTTCTCTAAGTATCAAGCGTCACTCAGTCAACCTGCTATTGAAATAACGCTTCTTTCCTGACTTTTCCAATGGGATTGACTTGACGAATTCGACTTCGACGTTTGTGATCTGTTGAGAATGTCCCCAGACAAGGTTTCTCTTTATGAAGTTCGTATCTTTCTCGGAATATCCATTGGCCTTAACCACCTTGACAAGGATCTCGTCACGTTTCTCTTGCACTATCTGGAAAGTCTTGACTGGGAGGCGCCCAAAGATCTTTTCCATGTCCCTGAGAAATAGGAGAGAGCCGTCACCGGTTACAAAATACTCAAAGCCTCGCGTTGTTCGGCCCTCTAAAGACTTGAACAGAGATAATCCTCTTCCACAGGAACATGTGTCATCCGATGGCTTTCCCGTATCGCCAATCTCATACCGTATGAAGGGCATGGCGTAATTGTTAAGGCTCGTAACAAGAATTGTGCCCGTCTCTCCTGGGCTGACCGGTTCACCGTCCTTCAAAAACTCCAGCAAAACATTCTCCGATTGAATGTGATAACCCACATGTTTCTCACATTCTGAGGCCATCAATGAAAACTCGCGGGAGGCGTAGAGGTCATAGACTCCGCAGCCGAAAGCCATCTCGATCTCTCTCCTTTGACTCGGCAACAGAGTTTGAGTGCATGCAAAGATCGCCTTGAGCTCCGGCGTACGTATTCCAGCCTCTAAGAGATAGTTCGCTAACAGGTGTATGCTGTAGCTGTAGCCCATGAGAAACTTGGGCCTAAGCTCTTGAATCCTCCGCGCAGATAGTCTGATCGTTGCCTCAGACATCTCGTACGCGTTTAGCAATAGGTGCTCCCTGTGCAGGAGGTTTATGACTCTACGCAGTGGGTTCCGAAGTTCTCTGGCGTCGAAAGCCCAGATTACTGCATGCTTGTCACCGAGTTCACATTTTCCCCAACGGTACGCGCGAAGCCAAGCCGCCGTACCCCAGTCAACGTCCTCTCTCGTTCTGTAGAAACTCAGGGGTACAGCTGTGGTGCCGCTTGTCCGGCACAAGACCAATTGCCTACGCGGAATGTTCCCGGCCATGAGTTGTTGAGGCGTGTTGCGTAGGACTGTTTTCTTTAGTACGGGTAGTTTTCTTAGATCTTCGACGGTTCTGATGTCGTCGGGGTTAACGCCTTGTTTCAGGAAGGCCGTACGGTAGTAGGGCACGTTCTCGTATGCGTGCTTGAGCAGTGTTCGCATCTTTCTTTGTTGAAGGTCAACGATTTCGTCCCGTTTCAAATATTGAGCATTTTCCAGGACCTTCCAACAGTAAGCCACGTTGCTGCGTTGACAAAGATCGAGAATGGGCAGCAGGATGTTCTTGGCTAACCTCTGATACATCACTGCCACAGCACTTGGCTAATAGCAGACTAACCGCAATAACTCTGCGGTGGTAGCAGTGGTGCGCACTCATGAAAGATTTTCTTCTTGTCTCGGTCTGGCGGATCCCAGATTTTCCTGTTCCCAGCCAGACCTCTCTTGGGCCGCGATCAAGTTAAGTTTTTGCGGGCTGGCATCAGGCTGCAATCACTCATCCGGGCGCTGCGGAGCCCAGATGCTGTAATACGCTTGGACAATCGTCCATTTGTAATCTTCGTTTTCGCATGAATTCTTTGATTTTGTAAGGTC
>DASPTR010000066.1:0-27308 GCA_035623315.1 Candidatus Acidiferrum sp.
CACCGTGATCATGGCTTCTGCGTCGACCATTTTTAGGTGATTAAGTTTGTCTCTGGCAAGTGATAGGGCAACCTTGTCGCTTACACCGACGCTTGGAGCTCCGCAGCATTCAGTCTCGTCCATATAATCCAAGCATGTCGCTCCTGTCGCTTCAATCAGCGCCTTAAGCACTTTGGGATCTTCAGGATCATCAAACCCGATGTACTCCTTGGGTCTAAGAATGTGGCAGCCGTTGTGTTCTGCAACTTTAAGCATGGTGAGGGGCCTGGAAACTGAATCCTTGATTCTCTTTAGCCCGATGTCCTCGATCAAGACTTGCATGAAATGCTTTGCATCGGAAGTTCCCTTGAACTCCAGACCAGCATCCTTCAAGTGGCCGTTTATGTCGTCACGCAGATCCTTGTCTTCTTTCAGCATCCTGTTAACTTTCTTTAAAGTTCCTGCGCACCCTGGACACAAGGTGATAATCTTGAGACCTGCTCTTTCCGCCAAGGCCAAGTTTCTGGCTGCTAATATGAGCATCATTTCATGGCTAACTGGATCCAACGGAAGACCGCAGCAGTTGAATTCAGGCATCTCTTGAAGCTCCACGCCTAGCTTACTGAAGACTTTGCGTGCCGAAATCTCGAAGGCGCTAACGCGGTAAGGAATTGCACAGCCGAGAAACATGAGATATTTTGAATCAGTCACTTTATTCACTCTTCTTTCCCACATACTTCATAAAGTGCACGTTTAGCAGGGTCTTGCCTATGCTGTCAGGGTTTCCCTTCGGAAGCGGAGGCAAGCCTAACTGCTCCCTCTTTCTCACTCTCAACTCTGGAATCTTGTACGCGTAGCCTGATTCAAGAATGCTCGACGCCTGCTCTTTGAAGACCTGTGGGACGCATCCCTGCTCTGCGGCCAAGTTTCTCAAGACGCGTATGACGCTTGCTACTTCGACGTCTTGCGGGCAGCGATCAGTGCATGTGAAACATGCCGCGCACAGCCACAGCGTGTCGCTCTTCAACACTCTGTCTTTGAGACCGAGTTGAGCCATGCGAATGATTTGTCTAGGCCTATAAGTGTCGCTGAACCTTGCTACGGGACAGTCAGAAGTGCAGGTTCCACACTGGAAACAGCGCATGAGCTTCTCGCCGCCGTGCATCTTCGATAATTCATACTTGAACTTCGGATCCATCTCCGAAGCTTTGATCACTTTCTTCTCTGTCTGCTCCATTAAGCTTCAACCTCCTCGCTTGTCAACGGGTTTGGCCCAAGCTTCTTTACTTCATCAACCATGTCGCGAACCACAGCGGCAAACTTGTCGCCTTCACTTGCCGAAATCCACTCCAATCGTAAACGTTCAGGCTCTATCCCGAAGTCCTTCAGCACTTCCTTCAGCAAAGTTATTCTGCGCAGTGCCTTGAAGTTACCGCTAATATAATGACAGTCAGAGGGCAAGTGGCAACCAGCAACGAGCACGCCGTCAGCGCCATCCTTGAAAGCCTCAAGAACAAAAGCCGGATCGATCCTTCCACTGCACATGACGCGAATGATCCTTATGTTCGGGGGATACTGGATCCTGCTGACGCCGGCCAAGTCGGCACCAGCATAGCTGCACCAGTTGCATAGGAAACCGATGATTTTTGGTTCAAACCCATTTTTCTCGTTCATGCCCTAGCCTCCGTCAACGCGGCTTCGACCTGCGCAATTATCTCTTGCGTCGTGAAGTGTCCCATAGTGATGGCCTTCGTTGGACATGCTGTGCCACATGCGCCGCAGCCCTTGCATAAGGCTTCTATCACGTGTGCGATCGGTTTACCCTCTTCCTCCTTAATTTCGATTGCACCGTAAGGACACAGATACTCACAGACTCTACAACCGCTACATAAATCTTCAGATACGTTTGCAACGATTCCTTCCATCTCAAGCTTGTCTTTGGCCAGTACGGTCGTGGCCCTCGCAGCGGCTGCACAAGCCTGTGCGATGCTCTCGTCAATGTACTTGGGCGAGTGTGCCATGCCGCAGAGGAAAACGCCGTCCGTAGCAAAGTCCACTGGCCTAAGCTTCATGTGCGCCTCCAAGAAGAAACCCTCTTTGGTCAAAGGCACTTTGAGCATTTCAGCCAAATGCTTGTTGTCAGGGTTCGGAATGGTCGCCGCACTCAGGACCACAGTGTCCGGCTCAACCTCGACCTCTTGGCCTAGAACAGGCTCCCAAAAGATCGTCTTCAGCCTTCCAGCTTCATTCAAGACCTGCGGCTTCTTTTCATCATCATAATTTATGAACAGGACTCCTTTCATGGCAGCTTCGCGGTAATAGTCCTCCTTGAAACCATACGCCCGCATGTCCTTGTACAATATGTAGACTTCAGTCTCTGGGCTTACTTCCTTTATCTTCAACGAGTTCTTTATAGCTTGGCCACAACAAATTCTCGCGCAGTTCGGTCTCTCCTCGTTCCTGGCTCCAACGCATTGTATCATGAGAACCCTTTTGCCCTTGAACTCGCCCTTCGAGAGCTTCTCTTCAAGCTCATGCTGAGTCATTATCCTCTGATCTGTACCGTAAAGGTATTCCTTAGGCGTATACTCAGTCGCGCCCGTGGCCACTATGACCACGCCATGTTCAATTTCCTTCTCCTTGCCGTCAAGCTGCTTGATCTTCGACTTGAAGTTACCCACAAAACCGTAAATATCCGTAACTTCTGCGCCAATGTAAACGTGAATCTTGCTGTTACCCATGACCTGCTGAGCCAGTGCGTCAAGCTTCTCCTTCGGATTCGTGTTCTCCCCTAGCAGATAATGAATCGTGCGAAGATGCCCGCCTAACTCCATCTCCCTTTCGACCAGGTGAACCTCGAAACCTTGCTTCGCGAGTTCCAAAGCAGCTGTCATGCCGGATACTCCTCCACCAATGATGAGGCCGACTGGCGTCACGTTAATCAACGGTTTCTCCAACGGCTTGAGAAGCTTGGCCTTTGCAACCACAGAGCGCACCAGGGCTTTAGCCTTCTCAGTAGCTTCTTTCGGCTCATGCATGTGAACCCAACTGCACTGATCTCGAATGTTGGTCATCTCGAAAAGATATGGGTTCAACCCCGCTTCTTGCACGGTCTCTTTGAAAAGTGGCTCATGCGTACGAGGAGTGCACGATGCCACGATGACCCGGTTAAGCTTGTGCTGCTTGATCTTCTCGGCAATAAGCTTCTGAGTATCTTGAGAACACGTGTAAACGTTCGCCTCAGCATACGCCACGTTGGGCAAGGTCTTTGCATATTCAACAACCTTCGGAACGTTCACGACGCCGCCGATGTTGATGCCACAGTGACAGACAAAGACTCCTATTCGAGGTTCTTCCTTGCTGACATCACGCGCGGGAGGGAACTCCTTCTTCGTGACCAGCTTACCTCTTTCACTTGCAACTATACCCATGGCCTTTGACGCCGCTCCGCCTGCCTGCGCAACGCTCTCAGGAATATCCTTCGGAGCAGAAAAGGCCCCACAGACGAATATGCCCTCCTTCGAAGTCTCAACAGGCGAAAACGTCTCTGTCTCGCAGAATCGATACTTGTTGAGTCTTATGCCCAGATTCTTGGCCAATTTCTCAGCCTCCTTCGGAGGCTGCATCCCGATTGACAGGACAACCATGTCAAACTCTTCTTCCTTAGGCGTCTCATTGTCAACGTAATGAACGAACAAATTGCCGGTCTTCGGATCCTCGGTCACGCCGGCCACTCTTGATCTCACAAACCGAATGCCCCATTCGCCCTGGGCACGTTCATAGTACGAGTCAAATTCTTTCCCGTAAGAACGCATGTCCATATAGAAAATCGTAGGATCCAGCCTCGAAGGCGTGTGTTCCTTCGCTATCACTGCTTCCTTCATGCCGTACATGCAACATGCAGCTGAACAATAGGTGTTCCCGAGCTGATAGTCACGTGAACCGACGCATGAGATGAAAGCAATTTTCTTAGGAATCTCACCATCTGACGGTCTCAATACGAGCCCGCCATAGGGTCCAGAAGCGCTCAGTATGCGCTCAAGCTCGATGCTCGTCACCACGTTAGGATATCGACCATAGCCGTACTCGCTCTTCAACCGCGCATCGAACGTTTCGAAGCCTGGAGCGAGAATGATCGAGCCGACTTTCAGCTTTCCCTCAGTCTCTTCCTGCTCGTACTGAACAGCGTTAGCCTTGCACACTTCAGCGCATGTCCCGCAACCGATGCATCGATCACGATCGATCATGTACTTCAGCGGGACTGCCTGCGGATACTGAACGTAGATTGCACCTCTGTTGCCTAGACCTTCATTAAAAGAATCTATAGTTTCAACTGGGCATTTTTGTGCGCAGATGCCGCAACCGTTGCACTTGTCTTCGATTATGTAACGAGCCTTCCTTCGAAGTTTTACTTCGAAATTTCCAGCTTTACCGTTTAGGCCAGTGATTTCCGCGTTAGTCACTATAGTAATGTTCGGGTGTCTTCCCGTGGCCACGAGCTTAGGCGAGAGGATGCACATTGAGCAATCGTTTGTTGGGAAGGTCTTGTCGAGCTGAGCCATCACGCCGCCTATGCATGGGCCTTGTTCAACGAGGTAAACTTTGAACCCAGAATCAGCCATGTCAAGGGATGCCTGAATCCCAGCGACTCCACCGCCTACAACCATTACTGCTCCAACTTTGGTTTCTACCATCTAGGACATCTCCAGAGCCCTGTAAAGTGGTGTCGTACCTTGAATATGGTCCACCGTTATCATGTTTCTTCTCCTCATGTTTACGATCTGTTTGAGTACAGCCGCGGGCTCCAAGGCTGTTGCCTCAGATAGGGCCTTGATTGAAAGAGGCTCGGTCCGCGTCAACAGATGAATCTTCTGCCGAATGAACTCTGCTTTTACAACATCGTCCAGCAGCGAGTCAAACTCTTCTTGTGAGACCTTCTCCTCGTACACGTTCTTCTTCTCCGTCAGCTCTCTCTCCCTTCCAACCAAGACTCTCAACCTGAAATCTGAAGCGGCATTTCTCGCCGCCTCAAGGTTCTCAAGGATCTTCTGATCAGGCTTCTTGCCCGAAACGGGCGATGGTCCAAGTCTCTTAATCTGATCTGTGAATTCAGTCACGATCTGCGCAAACCTTTGGCCCTCAGACGCTGAAACCCAATCAAGTCTCAAGCGTTCTGGCTCGAAGCCTGTTAACACAAGCAGCTTCTTCAACATCTTGATCTTTCTTTCCTCGTACAGGTTTCCCTCAACATAGTGGCAATCGGCAGGATGACAACCCAAGACTATCACACCGTCTGCTCCGCGCATGAAAACTTCAAGTGGAATAATCGGGTCAATCCTCCCACTGCACATCACTCGGACAACTCTGATGTTTGGCGGATACTGTATTCTGCTGACGCCCGCCAAATCTGCACCAGCATAGCTGCACCAGTTGCACAGAAAACCGATAATCTTCGGTTTAAACACATGTTTTTCCGTCACTTTCAGTTGCCCCCCAGAGCAGCCGTCGCTTCAGCTAGAACCTGCTTGTCACTGAAATGCCTCATCGTTATCGCCTTTTCCGGACAGCTTGCAGCACAAACGCCGCATCCCTTGCATAGGACATCGTTGACCCTTGCTACTCCATGCTCATCTTTTTGAATAGCATTGTACGGGCAAAGTTTAATGCAAGTTCCACAGCCTGTGCATAGGGTTTCATCGACCACAGATGTTATGGCTTCTGTCCGCACACGTTTCAGAGCCATCGGGATACCTGCTCGGGAAGCGGCGGCATAGGCCTGCGCAATGCTTTCAGGGATGGTCTTTGGGCTATGAGCCGTTCCGCAGATGAATATTCCGTCTGTAGCGAAATCCACGGGTCTAAGCTTAACGTGAGCCTCAAGGAAGAAACCGTCCGCTCCGAGTGGAACCTTAAGCATCTTCGAAAGCTCCTTTGCATCCTCAGTTTGAACGAGCGGAGTTGACAGAACAACGAGGTCAGCTTCAAGTTCAAGCGTGTCATTGACTAGAATATCATGGACCTTGACGGTGCATTTTCCTCTAGGCTTAACGGTGACTTCGGGAGGATTCTCAGCATCGAACCTAATGAATTGGATAAAACTCTGCCTAGCCTGCTGATAATATTCTTCGAAGTCCTTGCCGTACGTTTGCATGTCCCTGTAGAGTACTGACACCTCTGCATCTGGGTACAGCTGTTTGATTTCGAGGGCGTTCTTGACTGCCGTGGCACAGCATATTCTGGAACAATAGTTTCTGCCGCCCTCTTTTCCTTCGCGTGCGCCGACACATTGGATCATGATGACATTCTTAGGCTTCTTCAGTTTGTCCTCTTTCATGAGCTGTTCAAGCTCAAACTGGGTGATAACATTCTTACATTTGCCGTAGCAGTACATTCCGTTAGGCTCGAACATTTCTGCCCCCGTGGCTACGATTATCGTGCCGATGTCAAGAGCCTCGGCTTTGCCCTTCTGGTCCAGTGTAACTTTGAAGTTCCCTATGAAACCCTCAACGTTCTTCACCGTTGACAAAGTGTGCACCGTGATTTTTGGGTTCGACTTTACGGCTTGAATGAACTCCTCCGCTATCTCCGAGGATTCGTTGCTGGTTGGATAGAGCTTGTAGAGATCGTTGAGGTTTCCTCCGAGCACTCCCTTCTTCTCAACCAAATGAACTGCAAAACCCTGATTTGCAAGGCTGACGGCAGCACTCATTCCAGATACTCCGCCGCCGATCACAAGGGCCGTCGGCTGAACATCAATCTCTGGTTCTATCTGGGGCTCAAGCAGAGCAGCCTTGGCAACTGCCATCCTGACGACTTCTTTGGCTTTCTCTGTTGCCTCACCTGGCTCCTTCGCATGAACCCAGCTACAGTGTTCACGGATATTAGCCATATGAAACATATACTTGTTCAAACCTGCCTCTTCGCAGGCGCCTCTGAACAAGGGCTCATGAGTCCTAGGAGTGCAAGAAGCGACGACCACTTGAGTAAGATCACATTTCTTGATTGCCTCTTTAATCTTGTTCAGTCCTTCTGATGAACAAGTGTAAAGGTTACCTTCAGCATAGGCGACGTTTGGCAACGTCTTTGCATATTCGACGACTTCTGCAACGTTCACGACAGAGCCAATGTTTACTCCACAGTTGCAAACGAAAACTCCTACCCTGGGCTGCATTTTCTCACTCATCTCTTAGCCTCCTCTGAGACGCATGTTATGGTTTCCGCCGCCTTCGCAGCTGCCCCGCTTGCTTGTGCGACGCTTTCTGGAATGTCCTTTGGGCTTTGGCAGTAGCCGCAAACGTATATTCCAGCGATGTTCGTCTCAACAGGGGCTGTAAGCTTGTTCCTAGATTTGAAGAAACCATAATCGTCAAGTTCCACACCTGTTGCTTCGGCGATTTTCCTGTTTTCCCCCTTTGGAATCAACGCCGGGCATAGCACAACCATATCGGCATCGAGTTTCTTCATGTCACAGCCTGCCCTAATGTCCTCGTAATAGACTTGAAGACTCTTCGTCTTAGGATTTTCAGCGATTCCTCCGGGATGAGACTTGATGTAATTAACACCGTACTGGCTCTTTGCCCTATCGACAAATTCCTGGAACCCCTTGCCAACTGCTCTCATGTCCATGTACATGATGTTGACTTCGGTGTCGGGTAAATGATCTTTCACCAATATTGACTCTTTAGTTGCGTACACGCAGCATACGCTTGAACAATAGGGTAATTCACCCCGTTGGCTCCTCGATCCAACGCATTGAACGAAAACTATGCTTTTGGGTTCTTTCCCATCGGAAGGTCTTAAGAGATGACCGCCTGTGGGTCCAGATGCGCATATCAGTCTCTCGAATTCCATAGAATTAATGACGTTTTTGAATCGCCCATAGCCGTACTCTTTCATCGCTGAAAGATCAAAAGTGTCAAAACCCGTGGCAAGGATTATTGACGAAACTTTGAGCGTCGTTTCCTTCGGATTCTGTTCATAGTTAACCGCTGCCGAGGGACAGACTTTTTGACAAACTTTGCAAACGCCCTTCGTGAAGTACAGGCAGCTGTTTTGATCGATTGTTGCGACGAGCGGCACTGCCTGCTTAAACGGCATGTAGATGGCTTTTCTAGTTCCTAATCCCATGTCGAACTCATTCGGCACCTTGACTGGACATTTCTCCATGCAAGTACCGCAGCCAGTGCACTTTTCAGACATCACGTACCTGGGATTCTGAAGCACTTTCACCGTGAAATTACCCGCATTACCGCTAACCTCCTTCACTTCAGAATAAGTCAGCAAGGTGATGTTCGGGTGTCTGAAGCATTCAATCATCTTCGGTGCCAGTATGCAGATTGAACAGTCAAGCGTCGGAAAGGTCTTGTCGAGCTGAGCCATTCTGCCACCTATGCTCGGCGTCTTTTCGACAAGAAAAACTTTGGTTCCTCTGTTCGCCAAATCCAGAGAAGCTTGTATCCCCGCTATGCCTCCTCCGACTATCAGAACTGAGTTTGACACAGGTTACGCTCCCTTCAGGTTTCTGGAGTGAATGAGTGAATTAATGAAGCTAAATAATCTTTATGTCTGCAAGAACTGTTTTTGATGATCTGTAAGCTGATCGGTTGATCGTTCACCATAAGTAGAGCTGCCTTGTATGACATACGTCATATTGAGCCAAAGCCAAACGATGCCTTATAAGCCTTCTCATTCATAAAGAGAAATATCGACGAACTGACTTGCTGCTTATTCCGCGACCGGTTCAGCTTTCTTTGACTCAACAGGTTGTTCTTTAGATGGCTCTGCCTTGGTCTGAAGCTCAATTCTCCGGGGTTCTGGACACTTCAGCAGTTCCTCCTGTTTCAGGTCGAGAGTGCCTTTAGCCGTGCCATCTTCCATGAATGTGATGGCAAAACCCATTTTTTTCATTAGGCTTATCGCCCTGTAGTTGTCCGGCAACATGATCGCATAGAGACCCTCAACATTCATGTCCTTACAGATCTCAATCGCATAATCTACGAGCTTCGATCCTAACCCTAGGCGCTGCCACGGATCTGCGACGATAAAGGCGATTTCGCCCGTTTTACCATCGGGTTCAAGACCCACCCTGACCACACCTAATATTCTTCGCCGTTCGTTTTCGGTCATTTCGGCAACGATGGCAATTTCTCGGTCATAGTCGATGTTGCAGTATCTCACTCTCGTCTCGTGGGGTGTGTCCTTAATTATTTGGAAGAACCTGTAGCGAATTGATTCTTGAGAAAAACTCTGGAACATTTCAAGCCACAAAGGTTCGTCCTCAGGCTTGATCGGCCTTAATACCACGCTGCGACCGTCTCTGAGTTTCCACACTGTTTCATACTTCTTAGGATAGGGAGTAATGACTAGATGCTGATGAGGCTCGAGCTTCTCGAACACTTTGGTCTTGTCCACGACGATTCGAGCGTCAAAGGCAAAGGCCTCGGTCTCATTTATGAAAAGAGGGTTAATGTCCACCTCTTTCAACTGTGGAAAATCTATGAGCATTTGGCTGAAGTGCACCATGATCTCCTCAAGCAGCTTAATGTTTGCAGGGGGAACGTTTCTGTAACCCTTCAGGAGCTGATAGACCTTTGTTTCCTCCATGATCCGTCTTACCAATGTTTGATTCAATGGGGGCAATCCGAGGGAGAAATCTTTGAACAGTTCGACGCCGATGCCCCCCATCCCGAAAAGAATGACTGGACCAAACAGCGGATCCGTCTTCGCTCCGATTATCACTTCGTAACCATGCTTTTTGATCATCCTTTGCACAGTGACGCCTAAGATTTCAGCGTCAGGCCTGTACTGTTTGGCACGCTGAATGATACGCTCAAAGGCTTCACGAAGTTCAGTTTCACCGTTTATGTCAAGCACCACGCCGCCAGCATCAGTCTTGTGAACTATCTGAGGTGAAAGAATCTTCATGACAACAGGGTAACCCATCTCCTTCGCCAAGGCAATCGCTTGTTCCACATTCTCAGCAACTCTAGTTTTTACCACAGGAAAATTGTAATACTCAAGAAAAGTCTTGGCCTCAGCCTCATTGAGTATTTCACGGTTGTCCCTCGCCATATCCCTCATTATGACCATAAGCGGCCGCTTAGGCGGGACCACATCCACAGGAAGCTCTTCAGGCGTCTCATACAGCAGTTCAAGGTTGCTCTTGTACTGATACATGTACATATACGTCTTGACAGCTTGCTCAGGTGTCGAGTACGTTGGAATGTTATTCTGATTAAGAACACGGTTGGCCTCTTCCACCGCGCCGTACCCCATGAAGCTGGTCAGGATAGTCTTGTTCTGATAAACCCGATTTCTGCAAAGCTCAGCGATGGTTCGGGCAATTTCAACAGGTTCCCCCACGGCCTGAGCCGTATAGATGATAAGGATACCGTCAATGTTCTCGTCGCTCAAACATGCCTCAACAGTCGCCTTGTATCTGTCAGCTTTCGCATCCCCCAGAATGTCAATGGGGTTGCCTCTACTCCAGTAGTGCGGCAGGAAACCGTTCAATGTCTCCATTGTTTTGGAACTTAGCTTTGCCATTCTCCCTCCCCTTCCTATGATCGCATCCGTCGCCATCACGCCAGGTCCGCCAGCATTTGTGATTATGGCCAAGTTTGGCCCTCGCGGAAGCGGCTGCGTACCGAGAACCTCAGCGCAGTTGAAAAGATCAGCGATCTCATCCACACGCACGATGCCTGCACGTCTGAACGCTTTATCGTAGATTGTGTCTTCGCCCGTAAGCGAACCAGTGTGTGAAGCAGCAGCCTTGGCACTTTCGCCGAACTTACCAGCTTTTACCACTACAATTGGCTTGGATCTTGCAAAATGTCTCGCGGCGCTCATGAACTTGCGAGCATCTGTTAACCCTTCGATGTACATCAAAATGCTCTTGGTCTTGGGATCTGTTCCAAAATAGTCAATTAGATCTCCGAAATCAACGTCTATCATCGAGCCTATCGAGACAAAATTGCTAAAGCCAATGTTCTCATGTATTGCCCAATCCAGTATAGCTGACCCGAGTGCACCACTTTGGCTGATGAAAGCTATGTTGCCAGGCTTCGGCATTCGGTTTATGAATGTAACGTTCAGACTGACGTTGGGCCTGATGATACCCAGACAGTTTGGACCTATTATTCGAAGACCATATTTGCTCTTTATTTTAAGAATCCTCTCTTCAAGGGCTTTACCTTCGGGGCCTATCTCCTTGAAGCCCGCGCTGATTATGACTACACCCATTATTCCGGCTTTGCCACATTGCTCCACAATTTCCGGAACCGTTCTCGCAGGCGTCGCAATCACGGCCAAATCGACAGGTTCTCGAATTTGCTCTACCGAAGGGTAAGCCTTGTACCCCAAAATCTCGGTCTTACGAATGTTGACTGGATAAACATCACCCTGAAACTTCAGCTCGATGAGATTCTTCATCAAAGCATGCCCGACGCTTCCCTCTTCGTTGCTTGCACCAATTACCGCTATGCTCTTAGGATTGAAGATCTTGTCAAGATTTAAAGTAACCAAGATCGTAACCTTCCCAGTTTAGAGTCGTGTCCCAAGGGAAAAGTTAAACTTTGCGACTTAGGAATACAATTTGTACACTTCAAGAACTGATTCGATGGATTTGCGAAGTCTAATGTGTGATGTTTGCCAGCAATGAATCAAGCAGAAGAAGATATAAATCGAATATGCAGTAGTTTCGATTCATGCCAGACAAAGTCCATTGTGCTCACATTCTGGTCAAAACAGAGACAGAAGCCAAAGCGATTCTCGAGCGTCTCAACAAGGGTGAAAAATTCGCGAACATAGCCAAGGAGATCTCACTATGCCCTTCCAAGAAGAACGGCGGCGATCTCGGAACCTTCGGCCGAGGAAAGATGGTAAAAGAATTCGAAACAGCAGCTTTCGCCCTCAACAAAGGACAAAACTCAGGCATAGTGAAGACAAAATTCGGATACCATGTGATCAAACGACTAGAGTAAACACGAAGAGTAAGCATCTGTTCGAACAAACAAAACTTGTTGTCACATAACCTCAACACGCACCCTTGGATGATGCAATGTCTGATCGAAACGCAGTACGAATGAGAAGCATATGCAGTTGATTAGCCTCACGGCGAGCGAAAAAGATAAGGGAGAGGAGGTGAGGACGGAAAATGGCTAAAGATCCTGTCTGTGGTATGAACGTAGAGGAAAAGACAGCCAAATTCAAATCCGAATATAAGGGCAAGACCTTCTATTTCTGCGCCCAATCATGTAAAACCACGTTCGAGAAGAACCCTGCTAAATTTGCCGGCGGACGCTAACGTACGCTGATTCAACAGCCAGCTATATGCCTTGAGCGGTGGCAAGTATAATATGTTCGAGAAAAAGGTCTTCAGGGAGAGCGCCCACAAACTCCACTTTCTCATTCGCTATTACTTTTGGAACTCCTACCACCCCGTATTTGATAGCCAGATCTGGAAACTCACCTGAATCAATGACATCTGCCCTTATCAGATCATTTTCAATGGCAAACTTGTGGGCTGTTGTGGCTGCCACAGGGCAATGCGGGCAGGTTAGAGTAACAAAGACTTGAATGTGAACAGGTGTCTTCACCTCTTTGAGAAGCTCTCTTGTCTTGTCTGAAATGTCGGTTCTTCCCTTTGAAACGTTAATCAATGCCTCCGTTAATGTTTGAAATTCGTAGCCAAATGGAAAGCCGTAGTATCTCACTCGATAATCTCTTTCGCCGATGATAGCTAGAGCAGGAACTTTGGCTATACCATACTCTCTAGCTTTGTCAGCGTTCGCGACAAAATCATAGACTTCAAGCTTGATCTTCTCATTCAGTTCTGCAACTTCCTGAACCAGCTGTCTTGTTTCCGAGCAGTATTTGCATTCAAGTTCTTGTGTGAACATTACTATACTCACTGGCTTCTCCAGTTTTGCCGCAAGCTCAATTTTCAAATGTTCCTTATGGTCAGCAGGTATCAAGCTCATCCAACCAACTCCTCTTGACTCAGTTAAGCCTACCCCTGTTTCCAGAGTCATCCCAGTACAAATGCTTTTCACTCTTTCCATGACATTTTCAAGCGATCATGAGTTTTGTGAAATTCCGACGAGTTTCCTGAAAAAGCAAAGTGAGATTACTCTGAAAACCTCTCAAGGGCATTAATTCTCTCATAAAAAGAAAAGTCCATAACATAGGGCCGCATTATATGCTGAACGTGAAGACGATGACAAAACTCTGTGCAGATGCATTATTGGTGAAGGATTTCAAAATAGTAGTGGATGACGGCAGATCCCATAGCGTTTGCCTTGACCAGCCGTTTGACGAAGGGTCAGACATGGGACCGACAGCCCTTGAACTTTGCGTGATGAGCTTCGCGGGCTGTTATGCAACAATCTTTGCGCTGACAATGAAAAAGATGAGGATTCCATTGAATGAACTAAGTATCATGCTTGAAGCGGTCAAATCTGAGAAAGAAGGAACCATAACGGAAGCAAAGATGAACATTACAGTAAAAGCACGGGCAACAGTGGACAGAGTCAGAAGAGCACACCAACTGACGGTCAAGACTTGTCCCGTAGGACTACTCTACGAAAAGGCAGGCGTCAAGATAGAATATAACTTACAGACCCAGCAACAGTAGATCCAATCATTTTCTTATTTTTTCGATCCTAGGCCTTTATCCAAGAATAATCTGCATCATCCTCCAAAAATAAAAGAAGCCTTGCCCCAGAACGGTTTCGAACCTCAAAGAACGGGACCTTAAAAATAAGTTCACCCTCTTTTGGACGAACGAACGCCAAAATGTTATGGGAGAAAGGAGAGGATATCCATAACAGAAACTACTGTGATTGGCCCCCGTTCATTATCCAGAGGATGAAACAAAGGTCCCATAGCTCTCTATTTTTTGATTACTCCTGTACCCCCACCACCGCTTCCCGGATCGTTTGGACGAACCACATTGTTTTGAATGACGTACGAACCAGGACTGAGATCAACGTGGACATGTTGACCAACGTTAACCGTTAGAAATGCTGCGATGACCGGAGAAGCAATCACAAAGCAACAAAGTGTCAAAAGAACAACGAACAGCATTCGCACTCTCATACCTCCCCCTCCTACGGTTTGACTAAATGGCCAACTTTCTTATAAATTTATTGGTCAAAGTGGCATGAAGAACACAAAAACGCTTTTATTCTCGTGTCATTTAGTACGCTGATACACACGACTTTGACAAACAAGATGGGAGTCTGTACTTGAGCTACACAAACCTAGTTCCTCCTATGAAGGAGTACGCACAGAAGTTCAGGCTGCTCGATCAAGTGGACTTCAAGATCATAAAAGCCATGCGTGAGCACGGCTTCTCAAACTTGAGCAAACTTGCTGGTTCCACTGGGATTCCGAAACAGACTTTGAGTTATCACTCTAGAAAGCTTGACAAACAGGACATTGTTCGATTTAGGGCCCTTGTTGATGAACCCAAACTAGGCTTGAAGAGCTTCATCGTCATAGCTTCTACCACGATAGGAAAAGAAGATAGCTCAAGCAGAGCCATGACCTGCTTTCCTCTCTGGAGATACCTTGCAATCGTAGATGGATGGAAACGTGGGAACTACGTGCGCTATGTTATTCCTCCAGACAAGGAAAGGGATCTAAACACGTTTATGAATGATATCAAACAAAGGAACATTATCCAAGAGTTTCAAATCCTCCCAACCACCACCCCCAACTACCCACTTTTGAACTTGGACTTCTATGGTAGGAAAGAAGGATTTCCGCTCTTTAATTGGGATAGATGGGTCGAAGATTTCGATGCTTTCCCAGAGGAGGATCTCGTTGAGCCAGCCAGCTATGAAAAGGCCAAACTAGATCTGTACGATCTAATAATCTTAAGATGCCTAGAAATCAACGCTAAGACAAACCAGAGAAAAATCGCTAAAGAGATAGCAAGAATTCTAAAAGAAAAAGAAAATGCGAGATTGATCTCTTTGGTTTCGAGGCGAACAAGAGACATAGTGGAACACAAGGGCTTGATCAGAGGATACCGTGCGTACCTCTTCCCAAACTCCATCCCTTCAACAATGCTTCTAATGTACGCACTGACGTTTGCAAACGGCGCCAGTCTAAGAAAATTTCTGGCAGGATTGAACCATCTGCCCTATAACACGGGTTACGAGAAGATCCTGAAACGAGATGAGGTAATCGTGAGGTTTATAGTGCCTGCATTCGAAACTCCGAATGTGTGGAAATCGACGATGGAGCTGGCTGAAAGAGGCCACCTCAAGGAAGCACATCTGCTCCTCGGAGACTTGGAGCACAAGACGTGGGACAACGTGGAAATTTATCAGATGTTCAAAGGCGAAACATGGAATTTCAGCTACGGAATAGCCGCAGATGCGTTAGAGAAGATCGTCTTGCAAAAATGATTTGCCAAATCCGTCCTGGAACGTTCTCTTGTAACGAGGAATTGGAACATTCCAGCTCTCTTGCTTGTCCGGCTCAGAAGCCGTTGTTCATGGGAATGGGCAAGTCGTCGTTGGGCAACCTCCAGCGTATTCTGATTCGGCCGTGACAAATTTCCCCGTTTCTGACTTCACTTCTCCTATGTACAGGACCTGCTCAGGTTTGCTTCCGTATCTGAAAACCGTGACCCCTTTGCATTTGAGTTCCCATGCCAACTGATACACTTTTCTAACTTCGTCGACTGATGCTTCTCGAGGAAGATTAACGGTTTTTGAAACAGCGTTGTCGGTGTACTTCTGAAAGGCGGCTTGCATTCTGACGTGCCACTCCGGTTCGATGTCAAGTGCAGTGACGAAAAGGGTCTTAACATCGTCTGGAACCCCGCTAATATCCTGTAGCGAGCCTGTCGAGGCGATTTTTTCTAGAAGCTCGGCACTGTAGAAGCCTCTTTCTTTGGCGACAGTTTCAAAAAGCTGATTAGTTTCAAAAAGTCTTGCTCCACTCAACACGTTCCTTATGAAAGATATTGCAAACATCGGCTCAATTCCTGAAGAACAACCCGCGATTATGCTTATGCTTCCCGTTGGAGCTATCGTAGTGACGGTGGAATTTCTCATGGTGCTGTACTCGTCTTTCCAGATGCTCCCATGAAAGTTGGGGAAGTTTCCCCTTTCGCTGCCAAGTTCAACAGACTCCTTATGAGACTGTGTCTCCAGAAACTTCATCAATTCTTCGCCTATGGTTAGAGCTCTTTCCGAATCGTAGGGGATACCCAATTTTATCAGCATATCGGCGAAACCCATTACCCCTAAACCTATTTTTCTGTTAGCCCTCGTCAATACCTGAGTCTCTTTCAATGGATACCTGTTAGCGTCTATTACGTCATCAAGAAAACGAACACTTTGCCGCACAGTCTTCTCAAGCTTTTCCCAGTTTATCTTTCGATCTTCGACCATCTTTGAAACATTAATTGATCCTAGATTGCAGGATTCGTATGGAAGCAGGGGCTGTTCGCCACATGGATTGGTTGCCTCTATTTTTCCAACTTGCGGAGTGGGATTGTGCCTGTTGATCTCGTCAATGAAAACCACTCCAGGGTCTCCACTTTGCCATGCGGACTTTGCCATCAGATTCCAAACATTCTTAGCTGGACGTTTGCCCACTGTTTCTTTGCTCCGAGGGTTAACTAGGCAATATTGCCCGTCCTCTTCAACCGCCTTCATGAACTCATCTGACGCGGCCACTGAGATGTTAAAGTTTGAGAGAAACCCCGTCTGCTGCTTTGAGGTGATAAATTCAATAATGTCAGGGTGGTCACACCTCAAGATCGCCATCATAGCGCCGCGTCTCTTTCCGCCAGCCTTTATGATTTCAGTTGAGACGTCGAAAACACGCATAAAACTTACAGGGCCTGAGGCCACGCCCTTGGTCGACTTGACTATGTCACCTTTCGGTCTCAATCTTGAAAAATCGAAGCCCACTCCTCCACCCGTCTGTTCGATCAAAGCCATGTTCTTGACAGTCGTGAATATGCTTTCCAGAGAATCCCCAACAGGCAGGACGAAGCACGCAGAGAGTTGCCCAAGTCTGGTCCCTGCGTTGAATAGTGTCGGAGAATTGGGAACAAACTCGAGCCTGGACATCATTCCGTAAAAGATCTTTTCAGTTTCCTTTCGATCGCCGCCATACTTGCGTTCAACTTTGGCTATCGCCTTTGCGATCCTCATGAACATCTGAGCAGGCGTTTCCACAATCTTCTCGTTCAAGTCCTTGAGAAGATACCTCTTTCTCAAGACTTCCATGGCGTTGACCGTTAGTTTAGGTTCAATGCCGAGCTTTTCTCGGAGACTCCGTATCTCATCTTTCTTCTTTCTGTAAGCCTCATATTCATAGGCAACCTTCTCATAGCCTTCTCTTCTCAAAACGGTTATAACGAAATCCTGGGCATCTTCAACAGAAGGGATTTTGTCCACGAATTTCTCTTCAAGCAGCCTGACTATGTCATTCGTAAGATTTCCAGCCTTCTGCCCATCTGCGAGTTCAACAGCGATTAAGGCTTTATGAATTGCATCCTTGATTCTGCTAGGGTCAAAATCGACGATTCTTCCATCTCTCTTTCTGATCTTAGTAATGGACATAAAGGCTCAAGACCAAATTTGAGCTCGCAGTGATATTAAAGTTTTGAAAAAGAGGCATCATCGAATTGTTTCATGTTTTTTTGATAAACTGATCTTTCGTAGCTCCACACAGAGGGCACGTCCAATCTTCCGGCAGACTCTCAAAAGGCGTTCCAGGCTTTATGTCATGTTCTGGGTCGCCGACGTCTGGATCGTACACGTAGCCGCACACGGTGCATTCCCATTTGTCCAACAGAGTACACCTACTCTTCACTGTTCTTGAATGCGAAATCTTGTGAGCCGCGTCTATTTAAACGCTCTCTCAAAAAACAAAAATGCGCAACCGAATTGTCCAGTTTTGGCGTTTTCCTCATTTCCTATTCAAAATGTTATCGATCATTTCTAACAAAACATGCGGGCAGTCAACTCAGTACATACAATTGTGCAAATTGCAGACATGAGATAAATGGTCTTCTGCTCATTTCGTTTTCTTTATCTTTTTCTCTTTGTATCGTTTGGCGCATTGCTCGCAGCAGAATAGATACTGCTTCCCATCAACGACTGCACTATAGGCCGCAAGTTTGCACGTTTCTAATGGAATCTCAGATTTGCAGAATTCGCATCGGACAAATTCAGGCTTCACTTTTTCACCTCTTTCTGTTTCTTATTATAATCTTCAATTGCAGCGTGCAACGCGTCTGCGGCGAGATTGGAGCAGTGCATCTTGATGGGCGGTAAGCCGCCTAGAGATTCGGCTACGCTTGCGCGCGTGATTTTCATCGCCTCTTCCAACGTTTCTCCCTTAGCGATCTCGGTCACCATGCTGCTGGTCGCGACTGCTGCACCGCAGCCGAAAGTCTTGAATTTTATGTCTTCAATGCGATTATCCTTCACTTTGATGTAAATTGTCATCATATCCCCGCATACGGGGTTTCCAACTGTTCCTATGCCGTCTGCATCAGGGATTTCGCCCATATTTCGTGGGTTTTTGAAGTGATCCATAACTTTCTCCGTGTACATTACTCATTCAGCTCCTTCGGTGTCAAAGGTGACATTTTCCTTAACCTTTTGACGATTCCTGGCATCAAGCCTACTACGTAGTCAACTTCCTCTTCAGTATTTCCCTTGCCCAAAGAGAACATGAGTGAGCCGTGGGCTTCTTCATGTTTGAGACCCATCGCCAGAAGCACATGGGATGGTTCCAGCGTTTTCGCCGTGCAAGCTGACCCTGACGAGGCAGATACTCCCATCATATCTAGACTGAGCAGCATCGATTCGCCTTCAATGAAGTTGTACCGCACGGAGACGTTGTTTGGCACTCGTTTGGTTGGATGTCCATTCAGGAACGAGCGGGGGATTGGATCCAGCAGACCTTTGATCATTCTGTCCCTCAGCCTTACGAGCCGTGCGCTTTCAATTTGCATTTCTTTGCTCGCTATTTCAGCTGCTTTTCCAAACCCGACGATACCCGGCAGGTTTTCTGTTCCTGATCTAATGCCTCGTTCTTGTCCACCACCGTGAAGTAGTGGTTCAAGGCGTATCCCTTCTTTGATGTAGAGCGCCCCTACTCCTTTCGGTCCGTATATGTCATTTGAGGAAAGCGTGAGTAAGTCGATGCCGTCGTTTTTTACGTCTATTGGAATCTGTCCATTTGCTACTGTTGCATCAACATGTAAGTAAGCGTCCTTGTCGTGCACTACCTCGCTGACCTCTTTTATGGGTTCAATCGTTCCTATTTCACCGTTTGCGAGGACTATCGAGACCAAAGTAGTCTTTTCGGTGACCTCTTTCTCCAATGCTTCGATGCTGATGATGCCACAGCAGTCCACGGGCACGAAAACGGCTTCAAACCCCCTGGTAGTCAAGAATTTGCATGTGTTGACGACTGACATGTGCTCCACACTTGACGTTACTATGCGGGTTCCACGGTCCCTGTAGCGGTAGGCGACGCCTTTGATTGCAAGGTTATTGCTCTCGGTTGCGCCTGAAGTGAAAATGACGGATTCTTTCTTTTCCGCGCCGATTAACTGTGCAACTTTCGCCCTTGCAGCTTCAAGCGCCTTCAGGGCTTCCTGGCCGAAAGAGTGAAGCGACGATGGGTTGCCAAAACGTGATTGCATGAAAGGTTGAGCCTCTTCGATGACTCGGGGGTCAACGGGCTTCCCAGCTGAATAGTCCATGTACACACGTTTTTGTATGGGCAATGTTTTTCACTTTCAGAAATCTGCTATCATTTTACTTTTCTAATCAATATGCGAACCTTGTTCCCGTCTCTGCTTACGTTCACCAGCTCCTGCTCCAAGTTTTTAATGAGACTCTTTATGTCTTCTTCTGCAGCTGGGTCGTCGGCCAAGACCTCTAGGACTTCGCCCTTTTTCATCTCGTCCAACTCTAATCTTGTCTTGAAGACAGGTTCCGGACAGTACAAGCCGAGACAATCCAATTTCCTGTTAGGCTTTGCTGACATGATCGCGCCTCATAAGAGAGTGCGAAAGAGAGGGGATAAAAAGGTTTTCTGTTATTATGCGTTTGTAAGCTAGTTTTTAGGACGAAAAAAGGGTGGCGTTGTATTTGGCTTTCCACATGTTTTTTAAGTCTTTATTTTTATCGCCTGAGTTGGACATTGTGTCTCGCAAGCTAAGCATTGGATGCAGTCTTTCTCCCTCACTGGGTCGGACTTCTTTTCAGAAGTCGGGTGCCCTGGGGCACTGCCCCATTCAAACACGCTCACGGGGCAAACGTCGATGCAGATGCCATCTCCAGTGCAGGCTTCCCAGTCGACCGCCACGTTTGTTCCATGAATGCCCTGTTTCTTTGGAGGTTCAACCGGTCCCCATACGTCGTGTCCATTGTGTTGACCAGCCACTTTTCGATTCTTTTGGAAGTCAGGATCTATTGGCAAAGCAGTCTCACCTGGGCATTAACTAGTGTAAGGAGTTATTAGACTTTCTGCAAGCGCAAATCCAAGGCGTAAGACTGAGCAGGATACTTGAGTTCATGGCAATCTGGCAAGAAATAGAAAAATAGGAACGACTCTGGTATGGGTTTTTACTGTGGTTAGAGGGGCTCAGGATCGCAGAGATTTGTAGAGCTTGCTGCCGCGCGTCCACATTGCCTGCAGATCCATTTTGGGTCTCTTACGAGTTTCTTGTATTCGTCCAGTGTCATACCGGTTTCTACTTTCACGCATAGATGCTTCGCATGATCCAAGTGTGGTTTCTCAAAGAGTGGAATATCCTTCACCTCCTAAGTCGTTGACATACACGTCTTTCGTCGCCTATGCTTAACATCATTCATATCAGTCACTTAAATAACCTTATTTTTGCAACTGATGAAAAGAATCATTTCTGGAAATGGCCTAATCCTTATTTCAGGTTGCAATAATAATATCTGAGGCTGAGAGGGTTTCATGGAAGAATTCAATGTTCTCGTGGTCGGCTCAGGTTCAGGAATGATTGTGGCGGCACAGGCCGTAGCAAACGGTATGAAAACGGCTTTGGTTGACCCAGGTCCGATAGGCGGCACGTGCATAAACCGTGGATGCGTGCCTTCGAAAATGTTGACGTACTCAGCGGATATCGTGGAGACGATCCGTGAAGCGGAAAAACTGGGGATAGATGCATCTGTGAAATCGATTGATTTCCAGCGCATTTTGAGGAGCATGCGCGAAACTGTCACGGAGGACGTGGAGCAACAAACTAGGGCTGTGAAGTCTGAACACGATATCAAATGGTTCAAGGGGTTGGGTGAGTTTGTCTCGGACTACACGCTTAAAATTGACGAGTCAACCATCAAAGCAGAACGAATATTCATAGTTTCCGGTGCAAGACCGGATATTCCACAGATTAAAGGAATCCACGACGTGGATTACTTGACGAGTGACACTGTATTGAAGCTGGAGACACTGCCCCGCAGCATGATCATCGTAGGGGGAGGCTATATTGCAGCTGAGTATGGTCATTTCTTCTCGAGCATGGGAACTGAGGTCACGATAATTCAAAGGAACTCAAGGCTCCTGCCCGGCGAGGAACCCGAGGTATCTGACCTCATCAAAAAAGAGTTGGGCAGAAGAATGGCAATATTCACAAACTATGAAGCCGTTGAAGCCGTCCAAAAAAGCGATGCCAAGATTATTATTGCCCGAAGCGGCCAGGATGGAAGCCTGAAAGAGTTTTCAGCGGAATTCGTTCTCGTGGCCACTGGACGAGTTCCAAACTCCGATGTTCTGAAACCTCAGAAAACCGGAGTTCAACTTGACAATAGAGGCTACGTGAGAGTCAACCAGTATCTGGAAACGCACAAGAGGAACATTTGGGCTTTCGGCGATGCTGTCGGCAAACAAATGTTCAAACATGTTGCCAATTATGAAGCACAAATTGCGTGGCACAACGCAACGAATGATCACAAAGTGACTGCAGATCACTCCGCCGTGCCTCACGCCATTTTCACCCATCCGCAAATTGCCTCAGTGGGTCTAAAAGAAAGCGAAGCAAAAAGGCAGGGACACAAAATCTACGTGGGCACGACCTACTACAAAGACACGGCGCTAGGAGCTGCGATGGGGAAACCTGAAGGATTCGCAAAAGTCATCCTGGAAGCCAAGACAGGAAAAATTCTAGGCGGCCACATAATAGGTCCTCATGCGTCAGTGCTTATACAGGAAATCGTGAACGCAATGACCGTTGGGGACAAAACATTCACTCCGATCCTGAGAGGAATGCACATCCACCCAGCCATGTCAGAGGTCGTCCAGAACGCGTTCGTCAACCTGCGAAAAGCCTAGGACAAACTTTTATTGCCCGAACCTCGCATTCCACACTAGCTAACAACAAATAAAGAATGTGAGTGAAGAAGATGAAAATAGAAAAAGTGCCTGG
The DNA here is from genome assembly GCA_035623315.1 of Candidatus Acidiferrum sp. GTDB lineage: Archaea > Thermoproteota > Bathyarchaeia > Bathyarchaeales > Bathycorpusculaceae > DASPTR01. The sequence goes on from DASPTR010000066.1 coordinate 22,427, forward strand.
AAAAAACCAAAAAAACAAGGTTTTCCTCTACGTGTTGAGCACATGTGCATGGTGCAAGATGACAAAACAGTTTTTGAAAGACAACGAGATCGAGTTCGAATACGTTGAAGTTGATCAAAGCAGCGACGAGGATCTGGAGAAAATCAGGGAGGACATTCTCAGCAAGGGAGGAAGCCTAAGTTATCCCGTTGTAATAGTGAACAACAAGACCCTGATAAATGGCTTCCGTAAGGACAAGATCAAGGAGACCCTTGGAATTTGACTACGCTGGACAAGGTGAGGCAGAGGGCAGAATCTGATGCCAGGACCTACGGTTACCACTTGAACCCTGACCCTAAATTTCTGCAGGATCTCTTGGAAGGACTCAGAAAGAACGAAGAACGATTTGGTTATCCCGCCTGTCCATGCAGATTCGCATCCGGAAACCTTGAATTAGACAGGGACGTTATCTGTCCATGCGACTACCGAGATCCAGACGTTGCAGAATTCGGAGCCTGCTACTGCGCCTTATACGTTAGAAGAGACGTGTTTGAAGGAAAAACCCCTGTGCAACCTGTCCCGGAACGGCGACCATTAGAAAAGCAGACAAGAACATACGCGACCACTCCTACGACTGGCGCCGAAAGGAAAACAGAACTTGGCACCACCGCTACTAAAGAGACTTCCAGAATAAAGAAGAAACTCTGGTATTGCAAACAGTGTGGCTATGTGGTATTTCGCGAAGATCCGCCGTACGTCTGCCCGATCTGCAAAGCGAAGAGAGAAATGTTCGCCGAGATAATCATAGACGTGGAAGAAAAATAGGAGTTCGCCGTCGTCGACTTTTTCATCTTGCGACTTTTATCTCTATCAGCTTCCAGTCCTTTTTTATCCCTCTCAGCGAAGTGACTGCTCCGACGATTGTTCCGTTCAGGATCTTTGAGACAAACTCGTTTAACTCTATTTCTTCTCCATCGACTAGAAGTTTGACGCCCAATCAAATCACGTGTGCGATTATTGCGCGAGTGAGCGTAAAAGCTTTTTGCGAAACATCGACTAGTGTTGGACCAGCGAACAGGTGATAAGAGATGCTGAAAAAACATGTGACGTCCGACATAGACGACAAGACCCGGGTGACCAAGATAATCGCGTTACTTGAAAAAGAACATCCGGATGCTAAGATAGCCCTTGTTTACAGCAACCCATTGGAGCTTCTGGTTGCAACCATCCTCTCGGCTCAATGCACGGACGAGAGAGTGAACATCGTGACGAAGTCTCTTTTCAAGAAGTACAAGCGTGCAGAAGATTACGCAGAGGCGGACTTGGAGGAGCTTGAAAACGAAATAAGATCCACGGGATTCTACCACAACAAGGCCAAGAACATAAAGGCTGCCGGCGAGATGCTCGTTGAGAAATTCGATTCTCAGATTCCGAAAACCATGGATGAAATCCTTGAACTACCTGGGGTTGCTCGAAAGACAGCTAACATTGTCCTGTCCAACGTCTATGGCATAGTTGAGGGAATAGCAGTGGACACGCATGTTCGAAGGCTTGCGCAGAGACTCGGACTCACGGAGAATGATGACCCTGTTAAGATAGAGCAGGATCTGATGAACATGGTGTCCAAGGATAAATGGATGAGGTTAACTGACCTGCTAATATTTCACGGCAGAAGAATCTGTACCGCGAAGAAACCCAAATGTGAAGAATGCGTGCTGAACAAACTGTGTCCTTCCGCTTTTACTTTCAATTAGGCCACCACTGGAAACCATTTTAAGCTCAGCAGGCAAGAGTGAAAACATGCAAAATGTAGTTACTGTTCTGGGTTTTGCAGGAAGCCTGAAGAAAGATTCGTACAACAAGTCGATTCTAAACGCTGCCCTTGAGCTGACACCCGAAAAAATGAAACTTGAAATCTTCGACCTCGAAGGTATTCCACCTTTTAATCAGGATTTGGAACCGCATCCACCGGTAAGAGTCAAAGAGTTTAAGGCGAAGATCAGAGCGGCAGATGCTATTCTAATCGTCACTCCAGAATATAACTACTCGATTCCGGGCGTTCTCAAGAATGCGATTGACTGGGCTTCAAGACCATACAAGGACAATGTTTTTTATGACAAACCAGTTGGTATAATGAGTGCTTCCACGGGCATGCTTGGAGGCGCAAGAGCGTAATATCACCTTCGACAAACGTTCGTCTTTCTCAATGCACATCCCATAAACAAACCTGAACTCATGATGGCCCATGCGAATGAAAAAATCAATAAAAACGGCAGAGTAACGGATGAAACAACAAAGAAGCAGATCAAAGAATTACTTGAAGCATTAATCACTTGGTCCATCAGATTGCAGAAATAGACATTGAATGACATTGAATGAACTGATGCACAAATCAAAAGTTGTAACCGACGCCAAAGCTGTCATCTAGTGCGCGACCATTGCTGCAGGGCTTTCCTGCACATGGTTAGACAGGCGTTTTGGATCTGGCTTTTCAGAGTCCACAATGGTTATTAATCTTCGCATGATTTCAAATCGCCAGCGGTGGCTGACCTGCTTGGGGTTTGAAATTCAGGAATTGCCCGACATAATAAGAGTTATCGTGTTGTTGAACCTCAGCAAGGGAGAGGCTTCGGATAAATCTGTGCTTAAGAAGCAGATTGACAAAGTTTGCACAGATTATGTTTGTGTTGAAATGAGTGACGTTGATAAGACGTTGGACGGCATGGTTTCTGATGGGTTGATTCGCTCTGATAATGGTTCTGTGAGGCTCACTGAACAGGGAATCAAGCTTGGCAGAGAATGGCAGAGTCTTCTCTTGAAGAAGGAACCGATTCTTGAAGTTGTTGCTGGTCTGGTTGACGGTTCAATCACTGGTCTCGTGGTCATAATCTCGGCTTTTGTGGCAAAGTTGTCAATCACGGCCGCGGCGTTTGCAGGGTTTCTGACCCTTGTGGCGGTGGCGATAACGAATTTCTCCAGCTTTCTCCTCGGCGGAATCACCGAAGACTTGGCGGATATGCTCACTCTTCAAACGTTGATGAATTATAGTCTAAGCGGAATCGCTGACGGCAAGGAACGAGACAAGTCGTTGATGTTGGTTGAGCATTTGTTCACTGTGCTGCATAAGGAGATAAGCAGGTCAAACGTCACCGCTGCTATTATCTGTGGATCAACTACTTTCGCGGCAGGCATCATTCCAATGTTGACTTATCTGCTGTTGCCTAAACCTTTCGACGTCGTCTTATCTCTGGCCATAATCGCAACAGTCGTGGGCGTATTCTTGGTGCGATACAGGTCAAGAAGAACCAACGTTCATTGGAAGGTAACGCTGATCCAGACCGTTGCAATAGTCGTCATTGCAACTGTTGTTTCACTGTTGATCGGGAGTATCTAGTCCCAAAATCCCTTCAGCTTCGCATTTTTCTTTCAGCGTTTATCCTTTTTCCGCAGTTTTTCCGAACAGGCGCTGATGCTGTTGTCGCATGCACTTGTCCATGACAGCTATCAAACCTGCTTTTCGAGCCAAGTCAGCTGCTGGTTCATTGATTACCCCGAGCTGCATCCAGATTACGCGCAGCACGCCATACGATTTTCTCAGTTGGATAGCCTCTTCGACGATTGGAAGAACATCTTCAGAACGTCTGAAAATGTCGACGATCTCGATGATTTTCTGTATCTCGGGAGGCATTTCCAACAAGCTTTTGTAGGCTTTTTCGCCTAAGACTTCGGTGACGAAAGGGTTCACGGGAAAAATGCGAAAACCATGATTCTTCAGGTATTCGGCAACACCATAACTTGGTCTCGCCGGATCGTTAGACAAGCCCACGACCGCGGTGTGCTTATATTCAGAGAGAATTTTTCTCAGGATCTCTTCGTTCGAATTTCCATCCGATTGCGTGCACACATCCTTCCTTTTCAGAGAATTAAACAATCTGGTCTCTTAAACCTGAGCTTCGGAAGCTTGCGCGTGTATCGTTCGGAAGTTTCGTTAGGAATATTAGGAACATGCTCAGCCTGGCCCCTCTTCCTTAGAATATGGATGAAGTAACTGATTATGATGGCAATGGATATTATGGTTAACGCTGCCGAGACAGTGATTACGGTCATGTTGATTCTTCGCAGTAACACTGCTATGGAGACTACTCCAAGGAGGATGCCGAAATAAAGTCCTGCCCTGCTACGTGTCAACCCAGCAAACTCGTCAGCTATCGCCCTTGAATACCTGAATAAGAGAGCTAGCAGCAAGACGATCATCAAGAATACGATTATGAACGTGTAGGTGATTCCCGTCCAATAGTTATTGTAGCCAGTGAGCTGGAGCCCGACTTCGTCTCCGAATATTCCGCCTCCTGCTCCATAGAGAATAGCAGCCAGACGATCCATTCGCTCACTCTTGTAACTGATACCTAGCCAACCTCCAACGGCAAGTAGGGCTATTCCATACCAGTAATGGTGAATATGATACCCCGCGATTCTCAGAGTAGTATGAGGGTTCAAAATCGTAAATGTCCTGGCTACCAAGAAAGAAGCTACAAAAGAGATTATGGCGAGTAACGAAAGACTGGGTCGCCACTTCACCTTCTCCTCGGTGACATTACTCATCCAAGTCACTCTTCAACAAGCTTGTCCAAGCCTGGACTTAAGTCTTGGTCTGCCCTACATCGAGAGGGGTTCTGTAATCTTGCTTCAGAATGACCAAAGAAAAAAGCATGGGTATATTCATAACTTTTGATCAATTAGGGTGAAGCATTTTTCGAGTCACATTATAGTCGAGAAGAATAGTCCTCCCAAGACGTGGTTCATAATGGAACCTTGCTTCAAGCAAGCATGTGTAGAAAGTGTCAGATCCTATGGGATCTTGCTCAAGGTTGCGTCGACTGATTGTTCTCGTCCCTTGCGGAAG
>DASPTR010000067.1:0-22249 GCA_035623315.1 Candidatus Acidiferrum sp.
CATTATTCCTGGCGCGATAAAGTTAAAGTAGCTCGGGTTTCCAGAGACAACACCTTCCGTCTGAACAGTGTAAGGTTTAACGAAGGCAAGATAATTATTAGCAGGTACCGTTGCATTTAGACTCATAACGTTCCCTTCCGAAATAGCCGTGCCAATCTGTTCGAACGTCGCGGACAAAGCTGCCTGCAAAGTTGCGGCTATCGTTGGATTAGACTGGTCAGTTATGATAGTAAGGTTTCCTTGCTGGCCGCTTCTGATTGTGGAGGAGAAATTGCTAGGAATGAGAATGGCGCCGTCTATCTGCCCATTTTGAACCTTATTCTTAACGTCAGCCATATTTGAAGCCGAGGAAAGAATCAGCAAATGTGCCTTATCATTGATCTGTTCTAAATACGCGATGAAGATCTGACTCGGAATTGTGCTGTTGACGCCTGAAATTGGGTTGTAGAAGCCCTGGTCTTGATTTACCAAGGCAACAGGCAGGTTGGTTACCGTAGTGGTGCTGGATGGATAGATAAAGCCGATCATTGCCATCATGAACAGTGGCATCACGATAAGCAGAGCTAACCCCAAACGGTTCCTGACCAGCTCTGTCAAATCTTTCCAAGCAATCCGCACGGTGTGCGAGACTAGATCTTTTGCCCCCATGCTATCTCACCTTATTCTCCCCTTCTGAGGCGACCCCAAGTGTCGATGTGTGGCCATCGGTATTTTCTGATCTGCGCTGTCTCTCACCTCATGACCAGTTATGTGCAAGAATACATCCTCAAGCGTAGGCTGCTGGTTTTCCATGGAAACTATCTTTCCTCCCTCACCTCTCACTGCATCGATTACAGAGTCGAACGCTTCTTGGCCGTGGCTGATAATTCTCAGGTGCATCGAATTTTCTTGAGAAACCGCGTCAACGCATTTGCAAGCTCGGATTGCTTCAATGATGGAGGCCGACAGATTTCCGATCTCAAGATTCAATATTGTTGTATCCGCTCCTGAAATTGTCTTTTTCAAGTTTGTCGAAGTGTCGAGCGCGACGATCTTGGCATGATCCATTATGCCGATTCGGTCACACAGCAGATCCGCGTCCACCATCATATGGGTCGTTACGATTATGGTGGTGCCGTTTTCCCTGTTTAGCTTTTTTATGAACTCGCGAATCTCGACGGAGGACTGAGGGTCCAAGCCTAGAGTCGGCTCATCAAGAAAGAGCACCTGCGGCATGTTCAGCAGCGCTCGAATAACGTTCATTCTCTGCCTCATGCCCGTCGAGAATGTGCCAACTTGAGCGTTCTTCCATTTGGTAAGTTGAACCAGCTCAAGCAACTCATCGATTCTCTTGTTCAACACATCTTTCGGTAGGTCAAAGAGGCTTCCAAAGAATATCAGATTTTCCCTAGCCGTCAACCGATTGTACATTATCATCTTTTCAGACACTATGCCTATCAGTTTCCTGACTTCCGTATGATCTTTTATTATGTCGTAACCGCCGATCGTGGCCGTCCCCGCTGTTGGTTGCGCTAACGTTGACAGCATCCGTAGGGTCGTGCTCTTGCCAGCTCCGTTGGGACCGAGCAGACCGAAAATCTCGCCCTTCTTGACGTCGAAAGAGATTTTGTCAACCGCTACGAAATCGTTGAACATTTTTGTAAGGTTCTTGACTTCTATAACCGGAGCATTCGCAGCTACGGTAACCTCATTGTTGACTTCTATTGTTGACGAATTCGCCATTTTGGCAACCTCACTGGCTCGATATTGTTCAGCGCAATATATCGCAGTAAAATATAAGTATTCCGATAATATTCACCTGAAAGAGATTGAATTAAAATGCAATCGAAAGAGGAAATAACGGCTGGGCACTGGCTTAAAGAAACGCAGAAAGGTTACATACGTATCGCTGTGCTAATTCTTCTGAGCAAGAAGCCATATCATGGCTACGAAATAATGAGAGAAATCAAGGAAAGAACATCGGGATTTTGGAGACCAACCGCTGGCGGCATCTATCCAATACTTCGAAACTTGGAAGACTCAGATTACGTCGAAGGAAAATGGGATCTTCAGAAGAAAAGGAAGAAAAAGATATTTCAAATCACCGATGCAGGGAAACAAGTTCTTGAGCGATCCCTGGCCAAAGAGAGTCAAATTTCCAGTGGCATAAGCAGCCTATTCACGGAATACATGAAAGACGTTTTGGACATAGAGAAACCCGTTTCAATTCCAAGGTTTCCGCATCTCTTCTCAGTCTTCCTCGAAGAGAGAAAGGAAAAACCAGAAGACACAGTAAACACTCTGACAAGGAAAAAAAATCAGATTGAGAAAATGATCAAAGAATTACTAGGAAGGCAGAAGTCAATCAACGAAAGAATAGTTCAGCTCGAACGGTTCGAGCGCAAGGGTACGAAGCAGACTTAAACTGTAAAAGGAGAGAATGTGAATGTCCCTGCTTCCGAACTCTGATATTTTGAGTACGATACTGAGCGTCGCTTTTTTTGGCGTATTCTTTTTGTTGATCTTCTTTTCTCAGAAGATACAAGCCCTTCTCATGACGAGACAGATATCCAAAGCTCTTGTCAAGCTGAAACGCATGCGCGATGAAGCGAAAGAAGCAACTATTTCAGCAATTACAGAGGTCGGTAGGCCAGAAGGAGACCCTAGACCCCGACTGGAAACTCTTCTTCAATTCTTCATCATTCAACCCGAAAGCATGGATCCCGCTGGAGTAGTCCAAAGGCTCGACCACTTACTTGACGCGAGCGACACTCGAATCAAAGAAGAAGTGAAATCAATCGCACCAAACGCTGACGAAAGCAAGATACAGAACCTGCAGAACTTGGTGGAAGCGGCTCAGGCGCTAAACACCATGTACCGCGTAGTGCGTCACTATTATCTCCTGGGAAAGAAAGAGGGACTGTACAACACCGTGCAGATCCAGATGCAGCTTCCAATGATTATGGAAGAAGCCGAAGCATACGTTTCCTATGTCGATGCCTTCAAGCAAGGCAAACCAATCGGTGATGGCATTGGTGCCTTGGCAGCCTCAAGACTCATGGCTGACAAACCTAAGTCTGAACTGGCAAAGGAAATGGTTGCTGCGGAAACGAATATCGACGGAAGAAGAGTTCTCGTTACGAAAGCCAAGGGTCCAGGCGGAACCGTTGGAAAACCCGGAGATGCCGTCAACAACTTGATAGAGGCAAACAATGGAAAGGTGTCACTGGTCCTGATGATTGACGCCGGTCTCAAACTAGAAGGAGAAGACTCTGGAGATATAGCCGAAGGCATCGGAGCCGCAATCGGAGGAATCGGCGTTGAAAAATACAAAATAGAAGAAGCAGCAACGAAATATCAAATTCCAGTTTACGCTATAATCGTTAAAGAGTCCCTTAAAGAAGTATTAGCACCTATGACTGTCAGGATTTTTAGTGCTGCTGACGGAGTGATCTCAAGATTAAAAAGTATAATCCAAGAACGGATTAAAGAAGGACATACCATCATCGTCGTTGGCGTAGGCAACACATTAGGTATCAAGTAAAATTCGATCAACTTGATGTCTCAAATCAGTTGGCAAAGTTCATTTTACTTTCAGCGGTCGGCAATAAAATTGATTGTACGAAGCAAGCACTGAGGAGCCTTTTTCGAGGCCAGTATACATGCGCTCTTCGATCGTAAAGCCGTTTACCATTCGGCGTTTTTGGTATTCCTCTTGGCTGATCCATCCCATAAACCCGACGAATTCCGTGGGATTGTAATAGTTGTAGAAGACCCTGCAAGATGCAAGTCCTTCAACGGCCCGCAAGTCTTCAGACTCGTCGCGCACGATTTGGTTCCAATGTTCCAGGTCTTTGAGCGCGACGATACCGTGCGACAATACGACCAAGTTGGCCGCTTTTTTCTCAACTGCGCCATAATGGGTCTCGTTGATTTCTTTGCAGAAGATCTCGAAGTACAGTCCTGGTTGGAAGTAGGCGGAGCCGATTCTGTCGTCTCTTCTCACTTTCATGATGCCCTCAGCCGCATCATTGTGGGCTTTTTCACTCGTCCATTTGGTGTTGCTCCAAATGATGTGTGGTTGCTGAATACACTGATAAAAGTCTCTTTCCAACACACCTATTTCTCGCGTGAATCTTTTCTCAGAATCACGAAAACCGTTAATCTGCTGTTCGAGTTCACCCTCGCACACGATAGCTGTACATATCGTAAACATAGGCATTTCAGATCGTCTCGCGCGATGCAATTGTTGTTCGTATTAGATATGTCTTGTCTATGCGGGTTCTGATCTTAGTTATGATTCCAAAAACTCACGAAACTATTTACCTAGACTCGAGGCTCTTACGGTTTAATGTTTATATGTTCTTTCGTTCAAGATTCTAACATGCCGCGCGCACGTAGGAAATCTCACAAAATGAGAAATGCGGTCATCGCAATCGTTTCATTGATGATCATCGCCAGCTCAGTCGCAGTTGCTTTTCAATTGAACGGCGGAAGCGGTGCAGTCATTGAAACGAACAAAGTCCTCCTCGTGACAAGCATGGGAAACATAACGATACAGTTGTACGATGATATGCCCATTACAACGGGGAACTTCAAGAACCTTGTGAGAACAGGGGTGTACAATGGAACAATCTTCAATCGGATCGTCCCAGGTTTCGTAGTACAGGGCGGAGATGTTACTTCCAAGGGAATAACTGTGCCTCCGATTCAGGACGAACTCCCCAACAAGCACAGCAACGTGCGCGGATCAGTAGCAATGGCAAAGACAAACCAGCCAAACTCTGCCACGAGCCAGTTCTTCATAAACCTAAACGATTCCAACGCTGCCTCATTAGATAGCACCTATTCCGTCTTCGGCACGGTTACGGCTGGCATGGATGTCGTAGACAAAATCAGTCAAGTGCCAATAAACACTGATCCCACAAATCCAAACTATGACAAACCATTACAGGATGTTACCTTAATATCGGCAACGTTCATCCAATAGCTCAAGACAGCGGTAACTGCGCGGATGTCAGCGATGCTCTACTTTGATCTTTTGTGACTTGCTTTCTCGAAGAATTCTTTCAGTGGCTTCCAGTAGAATTCAGTCCATCCTTCGAGAAGTTCGTCAGCTTGCTCGGATGGTACGTTTGAATGAATCATTGATATTTGAGTGCCTTTTGCTGTCTTTTTGAAAGTCAATTCCAGTTTGGAAGGTGGAAAATTGTCTGGAAAGTCGGTGTTGGACCATTCCTGAACGATCTTCTTTCCTTTTTCAAGTTCTAAGTTTTTGCCTGTTATGTATCCGTCCCAAGCGGTAAATTCTCCGCCGACTCTTGGATCAGACGTAGCTTTGCTGCTTGTGAACGCCGAATGTTTTTTGGCGTCCATGAACGCGTCGTAAACCTCATCGGGAGAAGCTGGAATCAACACTTTCTGCTTTATGGTCGTGGCTTTTGTGGTCATAGTGCGACCTCGGAACCATCGATTTATTCGAGCACGAAGATGTTTCTTTCGCGGCCCAAATCTTTGAGTATCTTCGGCCAGACCGTGACGCTGACTTCGCCGAGGTGTGCCTTTTTGAGTATAGCCATCTGAGTTCTTGACTGTCCGATGCCGCCGCCGATGCTTAGTGGAATCTCGTTCTTGAGTATGGCCTGGTGATATGGGTACTTGAGAAAATCAAGTTGACCAGTGATCTCCAACTGTTTCGTCAGGGTTTCGCCGTTAACGCGGATTCCCATGGAGGAGAGCTCATGGCGTCGTTTCGTCACGGGATTCCAGACGAGGATGTCTCCGTTTAGGCCGTGCATAAGTTTGCCGTCCTTGGACTTTGTCTCTGTGACCCAGTCGTCGTAGTCTGCAGCTCTCATCTCGTGCGGGTAACCATCCTTGAGAGTCCATCCGATGCCGTAAATGAATATTCCAGGGTATTCCTGCAGAATCTTCGTCTCACGCTGTTTGCGGGGCAACTCAGGGTACTTGTCAAGAATATCTTCGGCGTGAATAAACGTGAGCTTGTCAGGCAGATCTGGATACTTGTCTGTTTTGAGCTTCGGAAAGACCTTCTGAACATGCTTCTCGGCACCTTTGATGACTTTCCAAATTTTCTCCACGGTTTCAGTTAGATACTTCAGGTTGCGCTCTTTTTCTGTGATGGTCTTCTCCCAGTCCCACTGATCCACGTAGGCACTGTGGTCATGGTCGAGGAAGTAATCCTTACGTACGGCGCGCATGTCGGTGCATAAGCCTTCGCCTGGCTTCATTCCGAACTCTTTCAGGGCCATTCGCTTCCATTTGGTCGCAGCTTGAACTATTTGGGCTTCAACCGGATGCTTGTCATAATCATTCGAAATGTGAAACTGAATAGGCGTGCGCGAACCATCACGATCTAGGAGATCGTTCACGCCGCTCTCGACATCCACGATAAGTGGAACCTGAACCATTATCAGGTTGAGCTCCTTGCAGAGATTCTCCTCAATATACCGCTTGACTTCATATATGGCGATTTGAGTCTCTTTCGGATTCAAGAGCGAGTGATAATCTCCTGGAAGAACCTTCTCAAGCTCTTCGTAACTGCCTATCCCAGGACCAGCAAGATCCGCTTTCTTGTCTGTAGACATATCAATCATCAGATCGGATGCTTTAGCTGGTAATATAAGTTTTTGGTGCTAGGAGCGTCGAAAAGCCGTTCATACCTTCGTCCATATCTGTCGTGCCTTATAGATACAGTCAACTAAAGCTGATTCTTGCACTAGGCTCAAACAAGATAGACGCCCGGTGGAATCAAGAAGCTCTCAAAGTGCACTTTCAAGCATAGCTCACTTGAGAAAATTCTATCTAAGCCATGCAATCCTCAAGGAATAAAAACGTCACAGACCTTTTCTAAAGCAGATTTGCTTGCGCTCGGCAAAACATCAATCAGGTTTCGTCTCTGGTATTGGGAGTTTGGAGCAGATGTTGGGCCAGATATGACAAAGTGAAGTGGCGATGGTGCGCTTTGTCATTGAGATCTATTATGAAACTTTCAAGGCTCGACGGGTCGACGAACGGTTGTGCCATTAACCGTCTTCTGAAGTCAGCGTATTCCGAATAGTTTTTATGAAATGAAAAGATGGCGCCGTCGTGTTCCATTCCCATTCCTCTCACGTCCAGCACTATCTCAAAGGTTACATCATCAAAGTTTTTCACGAATTCTCTTCTTGCAGCATCTATTTTTTCTGGTTTCCGCATATCTTCTCTAACGTTTCCTAGCGTTATCGCTGCGAGGTTATATCCAATCTTGCGAAAGTCCGGTATGACGGTGTATTCTCTGAGAACACCCTCCTTTTCCAACTTCACCATCGTTCTGCTAATGGTAGGCTGAGATACTCCGATCGCCTTTGCAATTTCTCTATCGCTTCTTTTACTGTTCTTCATCAATTCAGACACAAGCTTCAATTCAATCCCTTTCAAAGGTTTCTCCTCTCTACTCAATGCTTATTTCTCCTTTACTGGTTTGAATGTTATTACTCAGACTCTTCAACATCCCATTGCAGGGAAGTACATTTTTGCCCACGCCGAATTTCTTGATAGTAGTTCCTCTCCTTCACGAAATGCGCAACGGATGATCACTTGATTCCTCCGAGGCGTCTTTTCGCTGTTTCAATACTTTTCTCGACGTTCTTTATTGCATTTACTATCTAATTAGGTCATGATGTTTAACTACCTTTCTCTTTTTCAATGGACACTTGATTCTATTCTTCATTCTTTCCAAAGAGAAAGTAGAGTGGACGGGGCGGGATTTGAACCCGCGGCCTCCACGATGCCAACGTGGCGATCGTACCAGACTGATCTACCCGCCCGCTTTGGCATGGCTTAAGAAGTTATGCAATAAGAGACGACTATAAGCGTTTCTTCAAGGTCAGCCATAGTTCAAGTACTCTTTCAGCAAGGCGTCTAAATCGTCCGTTTTTCCAGCGAGTTTTCTCCATAACCCTTTGTCATTATATGCTTTCAGCTTCTCGATAGTCTTGTCAATCAGCCTCTCGGGAAAAACACCATCTGCCTCATAGAACTGTCTATCTTTCTGGAGATTTTCTGCAGCTTCGCTACACGAGCGCGGCAGAGTCTTCAATCTTCTGTTCTTGTCGCTTCCGCCGTCAACGTGCAGGTTCTCTGCGATCTTCTTTGCCTCCTTAGGATTCTGCAGACCATAATCTATGGCGGTGGCTAACGCGGCAAGCAGAAAGTAGATGTTTGTAAATGCATCTGGAGCTCTATATTCAAAAGTTCTCCGCGGAGTCATTCTCTCTGTATCTTCTCGTCGATAGTTCCACCACAATGGAATGCGTATTAGCGCAAGGCGGTTTCTCAAACTCCAGCAAATGTGCATCGGCGACTCCTTCCGCGCTATGAAACGCAGATAAGAAACCGGAGTCGTATTCCCAAAGGCAGCAAGGCTCGGCGCAAACCTCAAAATTCCGCCAATCATCTTCAAAGCTTCATCGCTCAATGAGCCCTCCGCTGTCCCAGTCACGTTTTGCTCATTTCTAACTCCACACAGGTGAATGTGCATCCCAGTGCCAGCGTGTTCCATAGAGATCTTGGGCGAAAAAGAGGCTGACACACCGTGGCTAGAACAAACGTTTCGAACGATCCATTTTGCAAGAGTTACGGTCTCAGCCATCTCTTCCAAGTCGTTAATCATGAATTCTATCTCATGCTGCTCCATCAGCACGTTGTCCTGAGTCAACATGCGACCTACCTCGCAATGTCCATATTTTGTGGCAATGCCCCTCTCAGCCAATGTGGCCACAGTCTCATTCCTGACATTTTCAAATCTGGCGAAAGGCGCAGACTCATGATAATTTCTGTCCTGCAGTTCGGGGAGAAACGTTTCAGCTTCCACCTTAGAGATAACGTAAAACTCAAGTTCCGCCAGCGCCTTCAACGCGATATCGCTTGAAGAGCGAAGTTTTTCCTCAGCATGCTTTAAGACATTTGCCGGAGCAACGTTCAATGGCTTTCCATTTTCATCCAAATAGTCACAAAGAACGTTAAGCGTGGGAATCGACGCAAAGGGATTAACAAAAGCCTTGGCTGACCTCGGCGATATGTATATGTCGCTGCGACTTGGATCAATGAAAGAGAACAAGCTTGAACCGTCGACTCTCTCTCCCAGATCCAATATTTCCAGCAGGCGTTTCTTGTCTGTTGCTGAGAAGCTGAGAGTCTTCAGGCGTCCATCCTCAGGCACGTGGCACAGATTAACGATCTTGATACTATTTTCTGAAACGAACTTTACAATATCTTCCTTTCCTGAAAAGCTTAAAGATCCATGCATGAACAGTTCACGCTTCAACTTGGCATCTTGACCATTCTTGAAATCCGATATTTTAACTCTCTCATGAAAATTAGAAGACATAAGATTCAATTATCGGTCGACCGCAATGCATATCATCTCCGTATCACGAGCATTTGCCACAAATATCAGCGAAAGCTGCGCATTGCTAATTTGATGGTAAAGAATTGTCCGAAGGTTGAAAAGAAAACGATGCTCTAGATTCATTCTTTCATGAACAATACATCTTACTGCAAAATCCCATACATTATTATGAATAAGTATGGATACGTCTTCGTTGGGATACGTCTTGAGGATTCGCTAGGTTTATCTACAAAAGTGATGCTTGATATGTTAACGGAACGGTTGAATAGTGATGTCCAAAAAGCCCCCGTCCAGAGATGAGGCGTTGGAAGCCATAGACTTCATAGTTAACGTTCTAAAGGAACATGAAAAGGATTTGGACAGGCTGATAAACGAACTTGGCACGGTCACAGAAAGGATGGGGGACTCGGGGGAGTTAAGCGGAAAGGTGGAGAAAGTCGAAGAAAGACTAAGCACGCTTCAGAATGAGATCACTAACCTGATTAGTTACTTGTCAAGTCCACGAAGTACCCTGACATTGCCGGCGGCAAGACCACCCGAATTGAAAGAGGACGTTGTCATACAGACTAAAGAGATTCATGGGCCTCCTGTCATTCTACGTTGTAAACAATGGGAAGACTTTCAGAATCTCGCATCGCAGGCTCAATCTGTGTCTTTCCTTTTCAAAGAGCCGGAAAAAACTTTTCAAGTGGACGCCCTAAAGAACAATCAGATAATAACTTATAGCGGTGAGATTCCAAAATCGACTTCGTTGCTGAAAGCCTGGCTGACTAGACAGTTGAGTGTTGAAGAGAGGAAGGTTTTAGAGGGTATTTTAGCCATAGGCTAGCTTTTTCCAGCGTCTGTACGAAGTACCTGCTTAGTAAGCCTTTTATAGAACGGTGTGTCTTAAGTCTTACGATGCAATGGAGGGTTAAGGTTGAAGGCTACAGACCAGACAGCCATTAACGGTTTTCTCCGTTTTCGAAGCCTTCTCCTTTCTCCTCGATGACGGAAATGGCTGATTGGCTCGCCGACAAACAATGAAGCCCTCCACTGCAAAGTGTCAGCTATGATAGGCACAAAAGAGGGAAACCGAACGCCTATTCCAAAACTACATGAAGAATTCACAGAGCTGGAAAACACAATGCAGGAACTCTATCTTATGAGACGTGTGTCTAACGATCTAAAAAGCTACAAGAGAATGATTAAACTGAAAAGATACGACTAAGTTGACTCGTGCCTCCAGATCCATCTTGGAAGAACGAAATTGACCAGCACTTTGCTCTTCGATACAACGTCCTGAAAGCAAAGTATAACTAGCTACATTGTCATTCGATCTAGCACCGAATAAACCAGTGGGGCAAGGCAATTCGTGCTCACATTGTACGATTCTCTCACCAAGAGCAAGCAGGTCTTCAAGCCACTTGAGGCCACAGCCGTCAGCGTTTACAACTGCGGTCCCACGGTCTATGATTATGCAACGATTGGAAACCTGCGATCTTTTGCTTTCGCGGATGTCCTAAGAAGATACCTCGAGTACGGCGGCTTCACGGTAAACCAAGTGATGAACTTGACAGACGTTGGTCATATGTTTGAGGACGTCGACATAGGCGAAGACAAAATGGCAGCCGCAGCAGAAAGAGAAAAGAAGGATCCCTGGTCAATTGCAGATTTCTACATCAAAGCCTTCCTAGAAGACTCTCATAAAATGAATTTTCAGGAGCCGATGGCTAGACCGAGGGCCACAGATAATATCAACGAGATGATAGCCCTGATCCAGCGGATCATAGACAAGGGCTACGCATACATAGTGAACGGCTCTGTGTACTTTGACGTTACCAAATTCAGAGATTATGGAAAGCTATCGGGCAATACTGTTGAAAAACTGAAGACAGGCGCAGGGGGACACGTAGAACCTAACCCTGAAAAGAGAAACCAATATGACTTTGCCCTGTGGGTAAATGATCCTAAACACATCATGAACTGGAAGTCTCCATGGTGCGAGAAGGGTTACCCAGGCTGGCACATTGAATGCTCAGCCATGGTCATGAAGTATCTGGGAGAAACAATAGATATCCACACTGGAGGCGTGGACAACCTGTTTCCGCATCATGAAAACGAGATCGCACAAAGCGAAGCAGCGACGGGCAAAAAATTCGTCAACTTCTGGCTTCACTGTGAACACCTGCTCGTCAACGGGCAGCGGATGGGCAAGAGTCTCGGCAACTACTACAAGCTAGATGATCTGATTGCGAAGGGCTATGACCCAAAAGCCTTGCGCTATCTGTTTTTATCTGGACATTACAGGCAACAGCTGAACTTCACGTTTGAAGCGTTGGATGCTGCGAAAAACGCGGTCGATCGGTTAACCAATTTCATGTACAGGCTATTAGATGCTAATGGTGAGAGCTGTGAAGAGAACATCGAGCAGTTGATAAGCCGAGTAAAGAGAGGTTTCACCGACGCAATGGATGATGATTTAAACACGGGATTAGCAATGGCCGAACTGTTCGAATTCGTAAGAGAAGTCAACAATCTCATAGACAGCGGCAAGCTCAACAAGCCAGAAGCAAAGCAGGTGTACGATCTCATGGTTGGGTTCGACAAAGTCCTCAATGTCATAGGCCCAATTAATAAGGAACAGGAACTGCCCAAAGAAATTGAGGATCTCATCTTCAAGCGACAGGAAGCTCGAAAAGCCAAGGATTGGAAGACTGCCGATGAAATACGTCAGCGTCTCAAAAACATGGGAGTAATAATCGAAGACACTGCTCAGGGTGTGCGGTGGCGAATCAAAAAAGCTTAAAGCGGCAAGCTTTTGCAGTGGAAGGTCCAGTCATCATTGGCGTACTTATGTTCTTGCAGGTCTGCTGCAAGGTCCAATTCATAAGGGGTCAACTCATCGCTTACAAGCTCAACATTCAACGCTTGGCTGAACCCTCTTACCAAGGCATCAGTTACTTCTGCTGATGAAACTCGTTTTCCCAGTTCACTGTTGATTGACGTAATCCTGTCATTTGCAATATTGATGACTTCTTCACGCGTCTTTGCCCATGGAACACGAATAACGTCAAACATTTTCCCGAGATTAACATCCGAGAGCAGGGTGCCGTGCTGTAGAACAACTCCAGCCTTGTGAGTTTGTGCGCTTCCGGATATTTTCTTGCCCCTTGTAGTCAGGTTCGGGCAGGCCTTCGTGTTGCCCTCGTTGAAGTCTGTGATGATTCCCAGGATCTTCAGAGCTGCCACCAATCCACTGTACAGTCTTGCGTATATCTTGTCTATATCTGAAGTGCCCAAGTCTTGTTTGCTAACCACTGCACTGTAAGTAATCTCGCCGATGGCATCATGATAGACTGTTCCTCCCCCAGTAATCCTCCTAACGATGTCGACGCCTTGGTTCCTGCAGCTTGCCAGCTGAACTTCCAATTCTAAATCTTGAAACCTTCCGATAGAAACCGCGGAAGGTCTCCATCGATAAAACCTCAGCGTGTCTGGAGCGAGACCCTTCGTTCGGGCAACGAGTATGCTCTCATCGATGGCCATATTTCTGCAAGCGTTAGAAGTCTCGAGTTCCAATAGACGCCAGTTGACCATCAGATCCCCTTAGGGCCACGATCCAGTTCATTCATGGTACGATTTGTGTCTTTTGTCTATTTAGGATTAGGAAAAACGTAAATCATCGTTTACAACTCAACTTCTGGAGCATTCACACTTGCAAAACAGAATCGTGATGCTAGTCGATTTAGACTATTTTTTCGCGCAAACCGAGGAGACGCGGAATCCTTCAATAAGGGACAAACCAGTAGTTGTCTGCGTGTACTCGGGACGTAGCGAAGACAGCGGGGCCGTGAGCACTGCTAACTACATTGCCCGAAAATTCGGTGTGAAGTCTGGCATGCCGATTGCCCTGGCAAAAAGTAAACTACAGAACGTTGACGCCGTATTTCTGCCGGTCGATGATACCTACTACGAGAAAATCTCAAGTGGAGTGATGAGCATCCTCAAACGTTATGCAGACAGCTTCGAACAAGCAGGAATAGATGAAGCCTATCTGGAAGTAAGCCAAAGAACGAAGGAAAGCTACGAAGAAGCGACAGAACTGGCGAAGAGAATAAAAAACGAGATTCTTACGAACCACAGCCTCACATGTTCGATCGGCATCGGACCCAACAAGGTCATAGCAAAGGTCGCCTCCGACGCTCACAAGCCGGATGGTTTAACCGTCATAGAACCTGGGCGAGTCCTAGAATTCTTATCACCTCTACCCGTCGACCGACTCATAGGAGTGGGCTTGAAAACAACACAAAAAATGCGAGCTTTAGGAGTGACCACTATCGGTGACCTGGCCAAGCTTGATGTGCAACGGCTTGTCAAGATTTTCGGAAAGAAACTCGGTCTCTATTTTCATAATGCGGCCGCTGGAATTGACGGTGAACCAGTTCAGGAAAGAGCAGGAGCCACATCAATTAGCAGAATTTCCACTTTGAAAGAAGATACGCGGAAATTGATTTTGATAACAGAAAACACGGACAGACTATGCGAAGAGATCAAGGCAGAGCTGGACCAGAATGGCCTCGTTTTCCGAACCGTAACCGCAATCGCAATCATGAAGGATTTGAGTGTTCGAAGTCGGTCCAAAAGCTTAGACAACACGAACAGACTGGAAGTCCTTCAGGAAACAGTCAAGGAACTCTTCGAAAGATACCTAGCTGAGTCCACACTTGAGATTCGCAGGGCAGGCGTAAAAGTCTCAGGCCTGTCGAAAGTTGGAAAGAACCAGAAAGAACTGTCGAGCTTCTTTGAATGAATGACACCTGAACGAAGTGAAAGCAACTAGGAATCCTTATTTCTCATGTGACGCCCACTCTTTTTCTGGTACTAATGTCCTCGAAAAAGGAGCAACTGAAAGACAAAGAACTGCCTCCAGGCCAAACTCCTATCAATAGGCTGCTCAGATGGGGGATAGATCATCCAGGCATTACAAGGTCCACCCCGAGGATTGACTTGAAAACATACACTTTAACGATTGACGGAGAAGTGGAAAGACCCCTCCGGCTCAGGTGGGAGGAAATCGAGAAACTTCCGAGGATCCAATCAACAAGCAATTTCCATTGCGTCGAAGGTTGGAGCGTAATTGACTGCCAGTGGGAAGGCGTCAAACTCAAGGAACTAGCTGATTTGGCGAAGCCCAAGAAAAGGGCCACAGCCGCGACCTTTGAATGCGCAGATGGATATACAACCTCGCTGACTCTGGAAGACCTTTATCATGAAGACGTCCTTCTAGCTTACAGGCTTAATGAGAAACCTCTTGAAGAAGGATACGGGTTTCCGCTACGCCTCGTTGTTCCAGCCAAGTATGGATACAAGAGCGCTCTATGGGTAACCAGGGTAAAATTCACGTCCGCAAAAGAAAAGGGCTACTGGGAAAAAAGAGGCTACAGTGACACCGCAGACGTGTGGAAGAACGATCGATTTTCATAATAAAACAAGCTTCCATATGCCTTTCAACCAGAAACGTCTTAAGGCAAAGCTGAAGACTGAAGTTTGATGCCCGTTTCAAGTACGGCGTGTGTTAAAGGATGGAAACGATTCAAGAGATCGCCAATAAGATCAGAAACTTAGAAATTCAAGGCGCAAGAAATGTTGCGATAGCAGCGATCGAATCCATTGAAAACATGAGCGCACAGACACATGCCAAGAACAGAAGCAAGTTCATCAAGGAAATTTCCAAAGCCAAAGAGACTCTTTTTGCCGCAAGAGAGACAGAACCCCTCATGAGGAATGCCCTTCGGTGGATAACCAGCCAAGTCAAGGAAAGCAAGAGTTCCGAAGTCGAGAAGCTCGTCGAGATCGTCTCGAAGTCTTCGCGCCATTTCCTTGAGGACCTTAAGGTCTCAAAAGAAAGAATCGCAGAATTCGGTGCTAGGAGAATAAAGTCTGATTCTGTGATTCTCACACACTGCCACTCTTCAACTGTCACTTGTCTGCTTGAAAAAGCAGTTCACGAAGGGAAGACTTTTGAGGTCATCTGCACCGAAACCAGACCCCTTTTCCAAGGGAGGAAAACAGCGAAAGAGATGCTGGAACATGGAATAAAAACAACGCTGATCATAGATTCTGCTGCGCGATACCTGATGAATCAGGTTGACTTGGTCATCGCAGGTTCTGACGCCATAACTTCTGAAGGGAACGTAATAAACAAGATCGGAACAAGCATGATCGCTTTGGCCGCTCACGAATCTCGCACGCCTTTCTACATTGTTTCGGAGCTTCTGAAGTTTGACCCAGCAACCGCGTACGGCGACTATGAAAAGATCGAGGAAAGAGGCTCAGCTGAGATCTGGAAAGATGCACCTGCAAAGCTCGTGATTCGCAACCCAGCTTTCGACGTGACCAGGCGGGATTATATTCACGGAGTGATCTGCGAAGAGGGAATTGTGTCTCCTCACTCAATCATGGAAATCGTCCGAAGGAAATATCCATGGATCTTTGACCAGAGCTTCTAAGGTCTAAGTCCAAGTCTTTAAAGCCCGGCCAAGTTCTTCATGGTCTCGCGCATACTTTTCTAGAGGCTTGCCATCCAACGTAGCATCAATAGCTTCCCTCAAAGCCTTCGCTCCAGCCCTGGTTCCATCAGGATGCCCATGAATTCCCCCACCTGCCTGAATGACGAAATCCTTCCCGAAAAGCTTCATCAAAGCAGGAACCATCCTCGGATGCAACCCTCCCGATGCAACAGGCAAAACTGGTTTGAGCCCTCCCATGTTCATCCTGAGTGCGTCACGATTCTGAATGACTTCACTGCGTGTCTCCGACATTTTTCCTACGACCGTGCCTACGTGAAGCTGATCGACGCCCACGATTCTGGCTATTTTGGCGATTACCCGCATTGAAACTCCATGTTTAGGATTCTTCGTGAAGGCGGCGTGACCAGCGCGGTGCGCGTGGATTACAAGATTGAAATTTTGCTCGCGAAGAGTCTGCAAGGATGCAAAGCCGCATGTTAGAATGTCAACCATGGCGTATTCGCCTCCATGATCGACGATGAACTGTGCTCTTCTCAGCATCTCCTTGGTTTCGGCGGTGATATTGGCCAAGTAAACCTTTTTTTCACACGTTTCAGCTTGTGCCTTTTCGCGTTTCTCCAATGTCCTCACGACTCTGTCTTCGAAAGGATTGAACGCTTGATTACTGAGGTTTTCGTCATCCTTGACCATATCGCATCCTCCAACCCAAGCCTCATATGCCACTTGGGCATGATCAGCTGTCTTAAGACCAAGTTTGGGCTTGATTATCGTTCCCAAGAGCGGCCTATCATACACATTCAGGGTTTTGCGGACGCCTTCGATTCCGAACCTTGGGCCCTTGAAGCTGCCTCCTATTCTTTCAGGGAACTCGACGTCTTCAAGTCTAAGGTTCTTCAAAGCTTTGAGCCCGAAGACGTTTCCAGAAATGCTACTTAGTATGTTGGGCATATTTCCTTGTTCAAAAAGCCCGATTGGATAGGCCACTTTCACAGTGTTTCCTTTAACGCTGAAGACACGGGCGGCGAGCTTCTCGACGTAAGACTTGGATGTCGTGAGTTCCGTCCATGTTCCGACCGAGCTTTCCGCCGCAACTGCACCTGCAGCTTCCTTCAGGCTAACTCCTTCAGGTTCAACGCGAAAAACGCACACAAGATCAGACTCAGAAGGCTCGTGTTGGAGATTTACAAAGTCCAAGTATTTCATTCTAACCGTCGCTCCGAGACTCTCGTCGTTGTGCCAACTTGCTTAAAAAATTGTCCATCGGCTGACTTTTGTCAGGATCGGCCCTTCCAACGCTCTGAACGACCAACATCCTTTCTGAAGACATTCGAGCCCTGGTCGATGAAGTAAGATTCTGTTTGTCTCTTATCAGCTCAGCAGATCGACTGCCTTCTTTTTCTCTCCCACGCTACGAGGAACACTAGGCCCGTTGCACCAGCTAATATTGCAACGCCAACGAACAGACCTAACAACGCGGTAGTCGGTGATTGCAGGATGCTTGCTGAATTGGGTATTAATTGTTCCATCTTGCTCACCACACTCTCTATCAGGCTTGTCTAAAATTGACTTGTACGGGTTGCATATAAAAAGACGTATAGAAGATAATTCCATGTTCGATAGAAAAGAATGCTTCTCAGTGGACCTTTTTTCCCAAGGTTGATTCCTAAATATTCTTACTTCACGTTGCCAATGCTCTTTTTCGACGAGTTCCGACATGGTCGCCTAGCAGTTAAAAGTTAATAGGAGATGGTGATTCTGTTGACTGTATGAAGGCAGACGTCACAGTCTCAATGAGCGAAGACTTGTTCCAGTCAGTTCTTGAAGGAGCAAGGCGGCTTCATCCGAAGGAGACCATCTTGCTCCTCAGGGGCAAGAAAACACAGAACATGTTTGTTATTTCTGATCTTCTGATCCCGCCCCTTGCGACATATGGTCGCGGCTTTGCTGGAATTCGAACGCACATGTTGCCCATTGATTTTTCCATGGTTGGAACGCTTCATTCTCACCCTTCTGGTAACACGAGACCTTCCCCAGCGGACCTGAATCATTTCTTCGGACGGATACTGCTTATCATAGGCTATCCATATCAAAGCGAGAACAACATAGCCGCCTACAACCATCATGGAGAAAGACTAGCTTTTCAAACTACTCCGTCCAAGCCCTAATAGACCTGAAGCTACTTCACTTTTCGTCGCAGGGCAAGGTCTCTTTCCAGTCTTCGGTCAAGGGGAAGCCCTGTTTAGAAATAGTTATACCTAATCTGTGCTTCATCTTTCTTTTTTTGCTGTTTCTCTATATCCTCATCAAGTCCGAATGAGTTGACATGGAATCCTGCTTGCAGGCTTTGGCCTCGAACGTTCAGGTCATACGCAAAGGTTTTCAAATCAAAAGGCTTTGGTAAGTTCTGTAAAGCAAGAGTGAGGATACGTGTCCAAGGACGAGATTAGAGTTCAATATTCTGGTCTGATCATATTTGCTGCTCAGATCATCGGAGTCGCAACGGGCCTTGTCTTTACAGTTTTGCTAACCAGAAACATGACGACCTCAGAGTACGGCATATGGTCGAACATTTTTGACTGGATGGGATATTTTGCGTTTCTGAGTGGTTTGTTCCCGTTTTGGGTGACTCGTTTTGTTGCGCGCGGACAAGAAGGTTCTGTCAGGACGGGTGTGTTCGCCAATCTTGCCGTAGGTCTGATATCCATGGCTTTCTATTTTCCGCTGATCACGGTGATCACGAGGACACTGGACATCAGCGGAATCTACGTGCTGGTATACTTAGTTGGGTCTGTGCAGTTGATTAACTTGTACATGATAAGCGTGCTTGAGAGTTGTTTGAGGGCTATAAAACCGCAAGTGATAGGGTATGGCTTTTTGATTGAGGAAATCTGCAAGGTCTCGCTGGCCTTGGTGTTAATCGGTGTGATGCATCAAACCATCCTAGGCGCAATGATCAGTTTTATCGTGGCGGGACTTGTTCAAACATCGTATTATCTGCGACTTCTACGTGTGAACCTGCGGCAGAGAATCCAATGGAGTTACTTGCGGGAATGGCTGAAAGGTTCGACTGCAATTCTTTACAATTCCATCGGGACACAAGCAGCTTCTTTTACGATCATTCTGCTTTTCATCTTTGGAGGGCAAACTGCAAGAGGTGAGTATCAAGCGGCAGCAACGTTTGCAAATGTGGTCGGTTACGCATCATTCTTGGCATTTGCTCTTTATCCGCGCCTATTGACACGGTATGGTCTTCAAGACGTTTCCAGTTCTTTAAAGACGGTACTGATGTTTTCCGTTCCTTTAGCGGCTGTCATCATGACAATGGCCAGATCGCTTCTGACCGTTTTGAACGTGGCTTACAACGTTGCCACGCCTGTGCTCATCTTGCTTACTCTGGATGCGGTTGTGCTTTTGTTATCTCAATTTTACTATTCACTCGTTTTCGGAATCGAAAGATTGGATGAAAATGCGAAGATACCTCTTCGCAAGCTGGTCAAAAGCAAAATATTCAAAGTTTTCACGTTGCCGTACATTCAGGCAGCCATTGCGCTACCCACGGTATATTACGTTTTGACAAGATTAGCACCAGGTCAGTACGTGGAGGCGGCAGTATGGGTGATAGGAATAAATATTGTTGTACACGCTGGAACATTTGCTGGGTTGTACGCGACCATCAGAAAGTCGGTTAACTTGCCAGTCCAATGGAAAAGCATAGCAAAATACTTACTAGCATCGGCCGTGCCTGTGATTGTGCTTTACTTTGGTCCGCATCCAACTACGTTGATTCCGACTTTTCTCATGGCATTGGGAGGATTAGCATTGTATGCTGTTCTGCTCTTGTCGATAGATGAAGATGCAAGAGATCTGATCGCTGCAATACTGCAGGAAATAAGGGAGATTCTTGGCGTTTCAGCACGAGAGTCGAGCGCAATCTAGGACATGCTGTGCAACATCGGGATGTTTTTTTACATCAGTTTCTAAGTGTCACTTGATGCCCGTTATTTTGCTTGGAGAAAAACCCTTCTGCAGAAGACGTAGCTCAGTTTAAATATTAGATTTGTGATTAGACGTAGCGAGAGGAAATTAGTCCATGGGTTCAAAATCGTCAAGAGGCGAATTCGCGGCTAGAAAACTGTTGAATAAGCGAAAGAAGTTCCGCTGGAGCAACAGGTACTATAACCGCCGCATTTTGGGGTTAGACATTAAATCTGATCCTCTGCAGGGAGCACCCATGGGCAGGGGAATAGTTCTGGAAAAAGTAGGCGTGGAAAGCAAGCAGCCAAACAGCGCGATCAGAAAATGCGTCAGGACACAACTCATCAAAAATGGAAGGTCCATAACGGCTTTTCTTCCAGGGGACGGAGCCCTGAACGTTGTCGATGAACACGACGAGGTCCTTGTTGAAGGAATAGGAGGCTCACGTGGAAGAAGTATGGGCGACATTCCAGGAGTGAGATGGAAAGTCGTAACAGTCAACGGCGTATCGCTTAATGAACTGGTCTACGGTAGAAAGCAGAAGCCAGCACGGTGAGAACTTTGAGTCAAAAACAAGAAGAAAAACAGGACATAAAGCTCTTTGGAAAATGGGGCTTCAAGGACATAAACGTTCAAGACATGGGGCTCGCAAGATATATCTCGCTGAGACCAGTTGTTGCGCCGCACAGCATGGGCAGACACGAGCACAAGCGCTTTCGTAAGGCAAATGTCAGCATAGTTGAGAGAGTCATCAATAATCTTATGCGGCCAGGAAAAAACGCTGGCAAGAAAGCCAAAGCTACGAATATAGTCAAGCAGGCTTTTGAAATCGTCAACCTGCGGACTGGGAAGAATCCTGTTGAGGTTCTTGTGAGAGCCGTCGAAAACTGTTCACCATGCGAGGATACCACGAGAATCAGCTACGGAGGAATAGTCTACCATCTGTCAGTAGACGTTGCGCCGCAAAGAAGGGTTGATCTAGCCATCAGGAACATATGTGAAGGAGCGAGACAATCTGCGGTGAACAACCCTCGCTCGATTGAAGAATGTTTGGCGGACGAACTCGTCTTGGCTGGGGGCCATGACATGAAGAGTTATGCCGTCGCAAAGCGTCATGAAATCGAGAGGATCGCTCAGGCTTCAAGATAACAATTGCAGATGATTCTATCTTAAATGGATCTCTACGATGTCGCCGTCTGCAAGGGCAAACGTCGGTCCGACTTTCTGTGGACTGAAGACTAGCCGATCAGACCAGATCTTTGCGAACCCGAATCTCCGCTTGAAGTCGCTATGAATGTCCTTGGCTAAATCGTAGACCGTGGCCCCGTTTCTAAATATGAAAGGCCTGTTTGAGTGCTCTCTTCGGCTTGGTTCCTTTGTGTAGACTCTCATGATAGATAATGACTGGAAAAGGGCAGGTCCTAATTTCTCGAGTCCGACCCTCTTTTCGCATGAAACCGCGATAATGGGGAGTTTGTTGCCCGTGTAGATGATTAGTTGGTCAAGTTCCCTTTTGGAACCCGCCAGATCAATTTTGTTGGCCACGATGATTGCAGGCTTGTAAATTGTTATCTCAAATATCGCGTCCTCAACGTCATCAAGTTTGACTTCGCCCGAAATCTTAACGACAGCATCTATGATCCGATAGCTCTTAAGGAGCTGCTCAACATCCCTTACAGTGCAATCAACAAGCATTCCAACTAGGATAACGCGTAGCCCAGCACCCATGTACTTTCTCTCGATTTCTACGCGTCCTCTAGGTTTGCTGACGACGATTCTGGCCTTTTCAAGTTCGCTTAAAATCAGCGAAATCTGTCCAACAGCATCCTTCGAAAGGTCCACGATTAAGATTAACCCGTCAGCGTTGCGAGCCGTCCCCAGAGTCTGCGCTCCCCACGCTCTTCCGTCTGCTGATCCTTCCATGATAGCAGGTGCCTCAACGAGTTGGAACTGGAGATCCTCAAATGCTAATATGCCTGGAACAAGAATTTTCGTAGTGTAGGGATTCGAAGATATCTCAACCTTTGCATTTGTCAAGGCCGCCAAAAGGCTGCTTTTCCCAGTGCCAGTTATGCCTAGCAGAGCTATTTGTGCGGCACCTTCTCTCTGGACGAAAAGCTTCGGCCCACTTCTTCCAGCCTTCTTCCTCTTTTTCTCTTCCAACTCCCTGCGAAGGACGGCCATCTGTTTTTTGACTTGTCCCCTCATTTTCAGGGTGCCCTTGTGCTTTGGCACAACGCTGAGAAATTCCTCCATGCGTTGAAGTCTGTCTTTTGGGTTTCTGGTCGCCTCAACTTCGGCCCACTTCTTCCTAGCGTCAGGAGGTAGATTCGCAGGCATAACCCAAACGCGCCTAACCTTTGAATTCTAA
>DASPTR010000068.1:0-3262 GCA_035623315.1 Candidatus Acidiferrum sp.
AACAACCGGGGCTAAGGTTTCCAGTTTCATCGAAAGTGCCGTTTGAGTTTTCTCCATGAGATTTCGGTATGCCTCCCTAGCGTATTCACCGTTGCCTTCTGTGGTTCCGAAGAAAAATTTGTAAGCATCTATGATTGATTCTAGCCTGGTTGCTGAAAAGTGGCCCTCGGGGCTCATTTCAGGCTTCTCTGAGAAGTAATCGATCAAAACTCGCATCATGTCAATCTCCTCCTTAGATAGACAGTACCATTTCTGCAATGGATATGGCGCTTCTACGTAACAATACTCAGCCTCTTTGACCTTCCTTTCAAGCTCCTCGAAGACCTTCCAAGCGTCTTCCACTGGAACACCGAAATTCTCTGAGTATGTCATCATCAGTGCATAATGGGCTGTTGTGTAACTTTCTATTCTTGTTGCCAATTCAGGTTTGTCAGCGAAAAAGTCAGCCATTAGCTTCATCATTCCAAGTTCTCGTCCTGAAAATTCTACTGAAGTCAACATTTATTTTGTTCCTCCAATTATTCGCATGATACACTGATGCAATGTTCAAATATTCAAAGGTGATGTACATAGTGTACATGCTTGAACACTATGGCACACACCTAAACATTATATTCAACGCGCACCAATGAAAAGCTCTGGACGATGCTCGAAAATGGATGAAGCCAGCGTATCCTCAACAGGAATAAAAACGTTGGACAAGTTGCTAGGTGGGGGACTCTTCATTGGAGAGAATGTTCTGCTCGAAGTGGAATCGGGAACCTTCGCAAGAGAGTTCCTCTATAGCTTCATGAAGCAAGGAATCTTGGACAGAAGCCAAGTGATATATCTCGACTTCATGTACCCTCCTCAGGCCCTCATTCTGCAGCTGACGCCTCTCATAAAGGAATTTCCAAAAGGCTGGGAAGAAAGGTTCCTCGTGCTGGACTGTTTTTCCGAATCTTCGGGTCAGGGCGAACTGATATTCAACGATTTCTACGACACAGCACCTTCTTGGATGCGAAAAGTTCCAACTTCAAAAGATCCTGACCAATTTCACAAGTTCTTCGCCAGGATTGAAAGAGAGTTTGTCACGGCAAGAACAAGGCTCGTTTTCAACAGCCTATCCTTGATGCAGCATGTCTGGGGTCCTGACGAAGTTCAGAGCTTTTTTGGACACGTCTGTCCAGCACTATACGCTTATAAAACGCTAGCCTACTGGACAGTAGTCCGAGACGCGCACCCCAAAGAGTTCTGTGCCATAATCGAGCATATAACACAAGTTGTCGTTGATCTCTCCCGAGAAGGCGGAAGAAGATTCATAGAAGTCAAGAAGGCCGGAGGACGATACGATCCGCAAACTTACCAATGCCATGAGTACTCCGTCCACGGGCTTGACATCAAGATATTCCCAAAAGCTCTCACCAGCAAAAGCTGAAGCAAGTGCCCTGATTAAGTCTGAAATGTACCATCGATACCCTGTGGTGAAAGCGCGGGCTCAATGATCCATTAAGCTAGCCTTTCTTCAAGTATATTGTGAGTGCGACTGCTTGATTATGTTCTTCATCTTTTGCGGAATATAGAAGAGTAATTGTTCCATTCTCCTTCTCTGCCCGTTTGATCTCCTGCACCAATTCTTTCTTGGCCCCTAATTCTTCTGCATATTTCATCTTGAACTCAGCCCACTTTTTTGGATCATGAGAAAACCATTCACGAAGTTCGGTGCTGGGCGCAATTTCCTTCATCCACAGGTCGATCTTCGCTTTCTCTTTCGAGATCCCCCTCGGCCACAGTCTATCCACGAGAATCCTGAATCCATCCTCGCTGGATGCGCTTTCATAAATCCGTTTTATTCTTATGATTCATGATTCCTCCGCATCATTTTCATAACGATTTCTCGGCAAAGCACTTTCCAATCTATTACTTTCCATTCAACTTATATGAGCTTATAGCAAGCACCGTCACGCTTGTCAAATAAATTAAGGCATTCAAAGAGTCAGCGGTCTCATCTGAAGGATTGTTGCACGCCAAGCAAAAAGAATTAAATGTTGATAGTCGCATCCTTACTGCGGACGCGGTTTTGGAGTATGATCCTATGGCGAATGATGCACCTCTAAAAGTTTCTTCTGACGTTCACTGGGTAGGCGTCAATGATGGCCATACGGACCTCTTTGAAGGTCTCTGGGAGATTCCTGAGGGCGTTTCCTACAATTCTTATCTGGTTATTGGCTCAGAAAAGACAGCGCTGATAGATTCTGTGCTAAAAGAATATCAGGAAGAGCACATTGCCAAAATTGGACAACTGATTAATCCTTCACTGATAGACTACATAATCATTAACCACATGGAACCAGATCACACGAGCAGTGTACCCAAAATCCTCGAGATCTCGCCTAACGCTCAAGTGATACTCACGCCCATAGCCCTCAACATGTTCAAAAACTTCTATCACGCGGAACCCAGAACTATCGTCGTCAAAGGCGACAATACCCGAGTCGAATTAGGCGGCAAGACTCTTTGGTTCATTCAGACACCGTGGCTTCATTGGCCTGAAACCATGAGCACCTACTTGATCGAAGAAAAGATACTATTCAGTTGCGATGCTTTCGGCTCCTTCAGGCAACTTCCTCATGGGGCAATCATGGAATCAGACGTTGAAAACAAAGATCAGTACATGAACGGTTCTTCCAAGAAGTATTTTGCGGGCGTTTTCAGCGGGCAAAGAGAATGGGTACTAAAAGCCCTGAAAAAATTCGAAGATCTAAGCATTGAACCCGAAGTATTAGCACCTAGTCACGGTCCAGCATACACCATCAACACCAGAAAAATCATGAACAGATGGGTCTCATGGAGCAAACCCACTTACGTCAAAAAAGTAGTCATAGCTTTCGGATCAATGTATGGAAATACCTCCAAATTTGTTGAAGCCATCGCAAAAGGCGTCGAAGAAGCAGGAGGTCAAGCAAAAGCATTAGATCTTTCAACGACGACACCCGTGGATGCGTTAACCGAAATGTTGGAAGCACCAGCCTTAATGGTCGGATGCCCAACCTACGAACGCGATCTGTTTCCAAAAGTGAAACACTTCATGAACTTTCTAGAGCTGAAAAAACTTTCAGACAGACCAGTAGGCATCTTCGGAAGTTTCGGTTGGAGCGGCGAAGCATCCAGAAAGTTGGAAGAAACACTCGGTGCTCTAGGTTTCAGGCTTGTGGGGAAACCACTTGCAGTTCTCGGAAGTCCCACGCAGGAAGACCTTGAAAGAGCCAAAACATTAGCCAAG
>DASPTR010000069.1:0-3924 GCA_035623315.1 Candidatus Acidiferrum sp.
GTCCTGACTGAAACGAGCTTCGGACAACCATGTCCTCATGGTTTGGAAGTGTAACGTTGGGAAAAAGAAAGGTCATCAACGAAGAAAATCTTGAAAATATGATGTTTCCGCGTGGCAATGACGTACTAGGCGTAGCCATCAAAATGTATGGTTTCGACAGAATCCTAGTTAAATGTCAGGACGGTAAGGAACGATTATGCAGAGTCCGTGGCAAGTTAAAGAGACGAGTGTGGATCAGAGTAGGAGACGTCGTCTTGGTCTCCCCGTGGGACTTCCAGTCTGACACCAGAGGAGACATATTCTGGCGCTACAGAAGGAATCAAACCGAACAATTAAGGTTGAAAGGATACCTCACGATGCCGGGAGTCTGATGGGAACCCCCATCTGCAAACCCTAGACTGTCAAGAGCGGGTTTCACAGCGCTGATGAAACGCTACTTTTGAATAACGATTTTTTGGGTCTTTCTCTGGATTGCAAACGCTCCAAGTACTATTAGGATTCCGCCAGCCCACCCGTAAGCATTATGTTGGAGTGCGTCACTCCCGTAGAACACACCAATAATTTCAACAATTGCGCCGAACGCTAAGCTTGCGATTCCAGATGCTATGATTGCCGTTCTCATTAAGGGTCACCTCCATTCTAGCTTTCACCAAAGAAAAAAGAGGATAGAGAATTCTGCCTCTGTGAAGCGAATTACTTTTCTTTCCAGCGAGTGAGCAGAACTCCTGCCGTGATGAAGACAACAGCTAAAGTAGCCACTATTCCCATGTCATACAGAGTTGTGCCAGTTGATTTGGTGATGATTGCAGATTTAAGTCCATCTGAGAAATATGTTAGCGGAATGAACTTTGACACCAGTTGCAAAGTGCTTGGCATGATTGATAGCGGAATGAAGACTCCAGAGAGGAACATCATTGGATAAGAGATTACGTTTCCTATTGCTGAGGCCGCTTCCACGTCTTTGAGCGACCCGGACAGTGCCATGCCTATGCCCGAGAACAACAACGATCCTACGAAAATCATTAGAATTGTCAGCGGGTCTGGGATTACTCTAACGTCGAAAGCTAACCATCCTATGCCTATCATTATGCCTGTAAGCAGCAGGTTAAGCAGTGTTTGGCTTAGGATACAGCCAACTATCCAGTCTGTCTTCGTCAGGGGCGTTATAGACAATCGTCTGATGATTCCTCTGCGCTTGAATTCAGTATTGGTCGCTGTTAGGCCTATGACGCCGTTGGTCATTATGAAGGCTGCGGTCATTGTCGGAACATAATTGCTTCCTCCAAAAATCGAACCGAAGATGAAAAGCATCATTATCGGAAACATTATGCTGAAGAAGAGGCCTGTCCTTGATCTTAGCCAATTTTTCGTCACAGCTTCAAAAATTGCTACAAATCTCATTTCGCTTCACCCTCTTCTGAAATTTTCGAACCAGTAATTTTAAGGAAAACGTCCTCTAATGTTGGGGTTAGGATTTCTATGTCACGTTCAGCTTTCATTTCAGTCAAGAAACCCATTATCCGATAGAGTTCATCAGTGGTTTCAATTTTGATATGTACATCGCCATTAGAAATGACGGTTACTTGTGCAAACTTGGCTTTGAGCTTGTCCGAAAGGGTTTTTTCTGCGCTTCTTACGACGAGAATCTTTTGTCCTCCATATTTGTCAATCAATTCTTGAGGGGACCCAATGGCGACTATTTTGCCCTTGTTTATGATTGCTATTCTGTCGGCCAGAACTTGTGCCTCTTCCATATAGTGAGTAGTTAAGAAGACTGTTTTGCCCGTCTTCTTCAGGTTTGTAAGTACGTCCCAAACGTCTCTCCTAGCCCTTGGGTCAAGCCCTGTTGTTGGTTCATCCAGGAATACGAGTTTGGGGTCGCTTACTAGGGCACAAGCGATTCCGACGCGTTGCTTTAAGCCTCCTGACAAGTTTTCAAATCTTGCCATTGCTTTGTCCTCTAGTTCCAGAAGTTTTATGACATCCTCAACCTTGAGGTGCTTGTCATACATTTCCGCGATTAATTCTATGTTTTCTTTTACTGTAAGTTTGTCAAGAGCATTGTAGTTTTGTGGCAAGACTCCTATGTTTTTCTTAATTTCTTTCACTTCACTCTCTTTTGTTATGTCATAGCCGCAAACATGCGCAGATCCCTTCGTCAGTGGGCGAAGGCATTCCAGAATTTCTACGGTGGTTGTTTTTCCAGCTCCATTTGGACCAAGAAAAGCAAAAACTTCGCCTTCATTGACTATGAATGATATTCCGTCAACTGCTTGGACGTCCGAATACTGTTTGACTAAGTCTTGTACATCCAACATTTATCTCACCCCTCCTTTTCCTGCGTTTGTTTTTTCTTGATTTCTTCTCGGGTTAGGTTAATCCTTAGAACGCCCTTTTCACCGGTAACCACAAGAATGGTGTCTTCTGCAAACTCTGCTTGCTTCAAGTTACCTATGGTGCCTTCGAGAAGAACATTTTCTGGGCCGTTGTTGGTCAAGGTGACGTTCTTGAGGTTAGCCTTTGATTTCAGTTCTATCGAGAAGAACCGTTCAATCGAAGTTTTTTCCATTCTTTATTCCTCAACAAGAATAGAGTGAGCTAAAGTAGCGATTAATTTTAAGTTACAACGATGTTACAGTATACACATTATTGTGTATGTTTAGGCTGGCTTGAAATGATTAACCAAAAGGGCTTAGATGAATTGTTTTTTGAACTTGCAAGCGAAAGTAGGCTAGCTGTTTTGATGGAACTTCAGAAAAATGACAGCAAAATGCCAGAGATCGCTCGAAAACTGAATCTAACCCATACTGAGACTTTTCGACAACTTCAGCGGTTAAGTGAGGCTTTGTTAGTTGGGAAAAAGCCTGATGGATCCTATGCTATCACTCAAAATGGCAAATTATTAATGGAATTTTCGCATTCGTTTGAGTTCGTATTAAAGTTTAGACAACTAATTTTAACACGAGACCTTTGGCGAATTCCTTATCAATTTATTGATCGATTAGGCGAGCTTTCAGAGGCTAACCTGATTACAGACGTTGCCGAAACTGTGAACGTTGTTGAAAACATTATATTGGGAGCTCAGAAATTTCTCTGGTGCATGGGAAGAAGGCCCATTAGAAGCCTAAGCGAGGACGCAGGTAAACCGGTGGAGAAGGGTGTTCCCCTCAAAGTGTTGTTTGATGAGGCAAGCAAAGAATACTATCAAGAGTATATTGAAAACAAATGTTTTGAAAAAAGGGTTATTCCAACCATTCCAGCTGTCATGGTTATTAGCGAAAAATATGCGACCATAAACTTGCTTCCACTTGATAATAGACAAGATATGAAGACCTTATATGGGCAAGACCCAAAAATTCTGAAGTGGGCAAGTGACTTGTTCCTTTACTATTGGGAACAAGGGAAACGTTGCTTCCCAGAATAGTAAGGGACCGATGAATAATTTGGGCGACTTTGCTTTCGGTCAAAATAAATAAGCGATAACTCGACAGATTATAATTCATTCATCAAATGAGTTAAAATCAAGCTCTATTTGGCAAGAGGGGCAAAGTGCGGAAGGTGAGGTTTGAAGCCGAAGAGCACTTGAACAAACTCTGCGGGATTCTCAGGAAGTATAAGGTTTGGCGGCGTCTGCTGAGTTTTCGTCTCCTTCGGATTTAGCGCGCGCGCTAATATTAAACTTCATAGCTTTTCCCTTGAGAGCGTTTCTGAAGTCATAATTCCTGGAAGATTTCTCCACAACTTCGACTTCAACTTCCAGACACCATTGCGACAAGAAAGTCTGACCTTCTCTCTTCGTCTCTTCGCGCTTATCGGAAGATCAGCCGGCAAAAAGACTAGGGGCAGTCTATAAAAGTATAACTTCATCTCTTAAGGTTAGTCTGTTCGAACATGACCGGAGACCAGACCCTTGGCTTCAGTTGA
>DASPTR010000070.1:0-20598 GCA_035623315.1 Candidatus Acidiferrum sp.
CATTGTTGTTCTCCAAAGATTAAGAATCCATGCGTGTCTTGACGGAAACAAGCTTTGTATTCACAATTGATCTATCGCTGGCGGAGGACATGGTTTTGGGCAGGTTTCTTGTATCTCGTCTGTTACAAATGTGGAAAATAAGATATTCAAGGAACAAAAGCGAACTAGCGAGAAAGATACGTTCTAGTTGGTTGTTTTGGTGGGGCCGCTGGGATTTGAACCCAGGATCGCCAACGCCCCAGGCTGGTATACTGAACCAATCTAGCCATATCCAGAACCAATCTAGCCAACGATTTTGCGATTCGGACATGGAAGCTATACGACGGCCCCAAACAAGCACCAAGTATGCAGACGAGATAATAAAAACTCTCCTAGACCTCAAAAAAGAAGGCAAAGCCAAAAACACAATAGAAACCGTCGCGACATCGCTCAAAAAATTAGTAGCAAACACTGACCTACGCGACCCCGAGAACGTCAAGCTTTACATCGCAAACCTCAAACTCAGAAACAATACAAAACAAAAATTAGTCTTCAGTTACTAATGCTCCTGCACAACCAATGGAATCCAATGGAAGAGACCAAAATACTACAAATTGGACAGAAACATACCCATCATTCCCATCATTCCAACCTCTCAAAACATCTACAGGATCATAAGTGGTGCACCCAAGAAATACGCAACAATCTTCACGATCCTAGAACAAACAGGCTTAGAAGGACAAGAACTCGCAACAATGCAACGAAAATTAATTGGCGCTGAATGAGGCATCATAAGTTATGAAGGATGCGAAAATCACAATGGCAGAAAAATGCCGCTGAAAGCCACAACCGCAGAGACTCCTTAGAGAATATCTCAACAAATACACGAGCGAAACACCTTTTCCAAGCGCGGATCAATGGGTGAAATGTAGCAAAGAGCAAGAAGACAAGTAGCTAAAAAACTCCTTCAACCGAACTTTCAAAATACCACTCAGAAACCTTAGACACCATCATTCCTGCGACTATTACAGACGAACGCATAACATAGCGTCATGCAACGACTCGGACACAAGAAAATAGAAACGACATGCTCTATACGCAACTAATCGCAATCGAAGAAGTCGGACAATACAACGTAAAAGTCGCAGACACTAAAGATCAAGCCAAAAGACTAATTGGAGCAGGCTACGAATAGGTGAACACGATAGAAGGAACAGCAGGCTCTCTATCGCAACCGGAAGTACGAACCATGAGAAAAGAACCTGAACGGTTAACCGAGCTACTCGGTCAAGTATTCCCTAAGAAAGACCCTATCGAACTAGAACGCATCATTGAAACAGTTGAAAAATGGCTAGAACAAAAACGCAAAGAACACGAAAAAACGGTCAGACTTTTAACCAATAGATATGGAGAGAATGCCGAACCTACGAGAATATCAAAAAGCTACGTTCATTGCATAGACGACCTCTTAAACGGAATAGACCCGAGAAAATATCCAATCCACACCTAAACACAAAAACCCTCCTTTTCTTTTCGATGTCCATACTCATCCGTTAGCGCGGGCGCTCATGTTAGAACAGTTAGCCATAAAGATTTTACCGCGCGATGACGTATATGCTGATGGGGAAGGATAAATGAAAAAAACCGTGAGTTTACTTGTTCTCGCAATATTGCTCGCATCCATTTTGCTAGCAGCAACCTACAGAACCCAGGACGCTAAATCATCATCAGACCCAACCAATTTCGTAGTGAATGGTGACTTTGAGACGGGAACATTTGAAGGATGGACTGTCGGTGGAGTCTGCACACTCAGCAACGCTACGATTCACGGAGGCCTGTATTCGGCATACATCTCAGACGTGGAATATGACAGCAACATATCTCAAAATTTCTCACCAGGAGTGCCATTGGATTCAGGCATTTATCTACAAGCAGCGATATACCCAACAGAAGTAGGTTCATTGGGGTACCTCAAGTATCCATACGACGCAATATATCTCTATTTCAGCTATGCGTCTACCATGGAACCCGCATTCCACATCGCTTACATGTGGATTTGGAACACTGCGGGAGCAACAAACATCACAGATCAACTGCTATTCCAAGTGAATCTTAGCCCTAACACTTGGAATGAGTTTACAAGAAATGTTGCACAGGAGGTCAACTCGTACTTCACAAGCTACAATCTCTCTGACATAGTTCTCAGCTCAATAATATTTTGGTATCACTACTCAAATGGGTCTCCTGGTCCATTCTACGTGGATGATGTGATGATTTCAAATCTGCCAATTCCACTGCCGCAAATAGTTTCAGTCGTTTTTGCGCCGATGAACCCACCAACTTACGTGCAGTCCAACACCACTAGATCGAACGTGCCAGTATTAGTTACGGCCAATGTCACTGAGCCAGACCGCGTAAACAACATCGTGCTCTGCTACGAGGCTGATAACAGTAGCTGGTGGAACACGACGATGACCTACAACTCAACTACTCAGATGTGGACTCAAGCCGTTCCTGGGCAACCGAACAGCGTGGACGCAGTGCACTTCTTCATACAAGTCTACAACGACCTAGGAGACGTCCAGACCAGCACTATTATGACTTATGCGATTCAACACTTGCCTTTAGGCGACATAAACGGTGATGGCAAAGTTGACATTAGGGACATCGCGGTCGTAGCCAAACATTTCGGGGAACAAACCACCCCGTAACCACCCTCTTTTTCTCTATCATTTCCAAAACTGGCGAACTTCTACCAAGGCTCACGCTTCTGAGATTCGACGAACATGAGACACAATGCTTCTCACAATGGCCGATTTTAGAATATATCGCACGGGCGAAGAAAGTCAGCGTGAGACATTTCGCATATTTTCTCATACTCTTCCCGCAAATCTTTGTTGTTATGTAAAGATTTATTGTCTCGTTCGCCCTGCTCTCTCTCGCGATGCAAACAATACGATAACTATCCATTAATGGGACCGTTCTTGACTCTCTGTTCTGGTGACATGCAGGTCTCAATTTCATGTATCACCAACTCATTCATCTCAAGTTTCCAAGCATGCGGTCCCATAATTAGCTTCGACGTTTCAGGCGAACTTGACACGACTGGGTTCTGCATAGTGACTCACATTTAATGCTTCTTCCTTCGTACTCTTTGGATTGTTGAGAACGCCATTTCATACACGACATATTTGAAGATCCGACGCAAATTATTCTTTACTTCACCTACGGACACTCAACCCACCAAATCATAATAGGAACACCCTTTGGCGAAGGCGGCGGCAAGATGCTCTACATAGCCTAAACGTACGCGTGTCCTGCTTCAAGCGTGTTAAATCGGCCTGAGTATATAATTTATCCTATAACTATCAACACCTAGACAGCTGTGCTTGGTGTTTTCTATAATAGATTCTATGAAAGTTGTCTTTGCTTCTGTGTATCTTAAACGGTCTGTTTCATATTTTGCAGCCAATCTCTTTTTCAAATTGAA
This sequence comes from Candidatus Acidiferrum sp., assembly GCA_035623315.1. Taxonomy (GTDB): domain Archaea; phylum Thermoproteota; class Bathyarchaeia; order Bathyarchaeales; family Bathycorpusculaceae; genus DASPTR01. Next base: position 3,470 of record DASPTR010000070.1, read on the forward strand.
GTACGCATGGGCGGTCTCAGGGTTCTTTCTCAGAAAGTCTCTGAAGATTATGTGTTTCTTCCAATGTTCACTATTATACTTGACAAGGTGCAAATGACACCCAACAATGTGGAGACTCTTTCCCAAACAGTAAAACCATTCTGCGTCGTCTGGTGGCGGAACCTTGGACACGTCTCCATAACCGGCGCTTCCTAACAGCAATAGACATTCATCTGCCTCATCAATGTTATCAACGCCTGCCATTATGTCGATGATATTCTTCCCACCTAAATTGGGCACTGCTGTGCTGCCGATGTGCTCGATTGCTCTAATTCTGTGTCCAAGAGTCTTGCAGATTAGTCCTTTTTCTTCTTCATAGAGTGTCGGCCACCGGAGATCGTAATCAACAATGACCACAGGTTTATCCACGCACAATTCCCAGCGATCAAGCTTGTGTGGAGACACTAAAACCTTCGGGTTTGGGTTAGCGTTCGCGGCACTTTCGAAAAAATCAAACAGTATTTGTTCCATAAATCCTAAGAGCGTCTGCGAATGTAATGGTAAGCGAGATAAAATGCTTCGAAGATATATACTTGTCATTTGTTTGGTGCTACTGCTTTTATCTTTGGTCTGCGTTCTCTATCTAAGATCCGCTGGCTTTTTCGAATCAAAACCTTCGTCGAGCTTCAATGTTCGCAACCTTAGTACTGGCATAGAGTACGAGACGATACAAGAGGCCTTAGATGCAGCCGAGACCAGGAATGGACAGACAATTTCTGTTGAACCTGGGGTATTTTATGAGCATATAATAGCCAGAAAATCAGTTTATCTCATTGGGAAAGGCAAACAGAATACAATTCTCGATGGCGATGGAACGGGAACAGTTGTTTCCCTGCAGGCCAGTGTAGTATTGAGCGGATTTACGATTCAAAATGGAGGGATAGGCGTTGCCGTGAATTCCTCAAATGATGGCCTGATCGCTAATAGCGTGATACAGCATAATGAAGAAGGTCTTTGCCTCTTAAACTCAAAAAACTGGACGCTGTCATCGAACCTGCTGGAAAACAATTCCGACTCCAGTCTCATTCTGAATGATTCTGATGGTAACGTGATAGAACAAAACTCGATATCATATGATCACTCGCTTCTTCATGACTCTCTTGACCTTTACGATTCGAGCTACAACAGTATTCTTGAAAACAATCTTACGGACAATCAAGCCACAGGCATTCAGCTCAACGATAACAGTCTCAACAACACCGTGAGCGACAATTTTCTGATGAACAACTGGGGCGGAATTCAACTTGTCTCCTCATGCAACTATAACGTAATCAGACAGAATTCAATAATCGCCAACGAAACAACATTGGGACTGACATCAGCAATTTGGATAAAACAATCACAATGCAACACGGTGTACGCTAACGAAATAACCTCTGATCGTAATTCTGCAGCTTACAGGCTCCCATACGAAGATGGCGTTGGACTCAGCGAATCAACGAACAACAGCGTAGTCTCAAACAAGATTTCTTTTATGGACACTGGCGTCGGGTTCCACTTCTCGTGCGAAAACAACAGCATCATCGACAATACGATAGAGAAGAATGGCCATGGCATCGATTTTTCTGAAGGAATCTCCAATGACAACTACATTTACTCCAACAATTTCATACAAAACGCAGAACAAGTGTACAACGTAGCATCGACGAACATATGGGACAACGCAAATGTTTCAAGTGGAAACTATTGGAGCGATTATCAAACTAAGTATCCAAACGCTAGCGAGGTGGATTCCTCTGGGATATGGGGGACTTCGTACATTATCGATTCAACTAACATTGATGAGTATCCACTTAAGGTTCCATTTGTCCTTCAAAATGTCTCGTCATCTCTCACTCTCCAGGTATTCATGATGATAGTCCCCCTAGGCATCATGCTGTCCAGAAGAAACGCATCTGGGACAGTTTTCTGTCTTGAGCTCCAAGCCTCACAATTTGAATCTTCGTACTGTCTCTCGTTACCTAAAACTTACATACGTAGCGACTGAAGAGGTCTGTTATGGAAAAACTGACAAAAGTCGAGTTCACAAATTTGGATAAAGTGCTGTATCCAGACCTGCAAATCACTAAGGCCCAGGTAATCGAATATTATATCAAGATGGCGCCCAGAATGCTGGGAATATTGGCTGACAGACCCATGGTTTTGACTAGGTTTCCTGATGGAGTAGGCAAGGAAGGTTTCTACGAGAAAGATCTGCCCTTAGGTGCTCCGTCTTGGGTACAGAGGTTCAAAGAATATTCCGAGTCGTCACAGCGCGAGATCAACTACGTTGTTTGCAATGATCTTGACACGCTGATTTGGCTGGCCAACCTTGCAGCTTTGGAGCTTCACGTGACTCTTTCAGGGGCCAAAGAGTTTAGGAAACCTGATCTTGCCTTGTTTGATGTTGATCCTAGGCCGCCGGCAAGCATGGATGATGTCATGGATGTGGCCTTGTTGCTTAAAGAAAAGCTCGACACCTTGAACTTAAAGTCGTATGTAAAAACCTCTGGGAAGAAAGGGTTGCACATAGTGGTTCCACTTGTTCGTGAATATTCATTTAGTCAGACTAGGGAGTTTACACATCAAATCGCGAAATATCTGTCCACGGAATCATCAGCCATCGTCTCAGAATTCTCTAAAGTGAAGGAACCTGGGACCGTTTACGTAGATTACCTACAGAATTCTCATGGGAAAACGATGATAAGCCCCTACAGCCTCAGAGCAGTGCCTCAGGCAACTGTTTCGATGCCGCTGAGCTGGGATGAAGTCAAGAAAGGATTAAAACCGGAAAAAATCACTATATTTACTGCGGCAAACTTTTCAAGCGATCCTTGGGGAAAGTTGTTCAAATACAAGCAAAAACTTGAGGTTTAAACCGATGGAAGAACAGAACGTAAGAATTCCTAAAAGGCCATTTTGGAGCGGAACCGTGACAATAGGATTAGTAAACGTTCCCGTGAAGCTTTACACTATGACGTTTGACAAAGCCTTTTCTTTCAGGCTCCTCCATAAACAAGATGGGCAACCAATAAAGTATCAGAGAGTCTGTGAAAAAGACAACAAGGTTGTGCCGTGGCAAGACATAATCAAAGGGTACGAAGTGAGCAAGAACCACTTCATCGTTTTCGACAAGGAAGAATTGAAGGCCGCTGAGCCGCCATCCAGTCAGAAGATACGAATCGACAAATTCGTCGACTACCTCTCCGTAGATCCGATATACTTCGGAAAATCCTACGTTCTAACTCCCGAGAAGAACGATGACGCTTACACCCTGCTTTTGAACGCGTTACAAACAATGCAGAAGGCTGGAGCTGGAAAAATCACGTTGAGAACGAAGGAATACCCCATCCTCCTGCATGCCTACAAAGGAGCCCTAGTATTGACCACGCTCCGCTATGCTTACGAGATTGCAGATCCAAGCAACTTCGATGATCTGAAAGAACTCAAGGAACCGGAAAAGAAGGAATTGGACCTTGCGAAGAAGATAGTCTCCGATCTGTCAGGAGACTTCGACATATACGAATACAAAGATACCTACGAAGAAAGAATCCAGCAGTTGATCGAGAAAAAGATGAAAGGCGAAACAATAACAGTTGAAAAACCTGTGAAAGAAGAAGCCAAAGAGCTGATGGTAGCTTTACAGGAGACGCTCAAACAGTTGAAGAAGAAATGAGACGGCATTACAAGCCAATGCTTGCCAAAGTCGCTGAAGAATCCTTCGACTCAGAAGATTGGATCTTCGAGGTCAAATGGGATGGAATAAGGGCAATCAGCTACGTTAATGACGAAGTTAGCGTAAGAAGCAGAAATGACAAAGAGCTAAAATACAATTTTCCGGAGCTGGAAGAGCTGAAAACGCTCACTGAAAACGTCGTTGTCGACGGCGAAATAGTCATCATGAAAAATGGCAAAGCAGACTTCCAACTGCTGTCAGAAAGAAGCAAAACAGCTTCGATCAAGGACGTCCAATATCTCCTCAAAGACATGCCTGCCACCTACGTCGTTTTTGACATACTTGAGAAAGATGGGAAATCATTAGTTGATCTTCCACTCATGGAAAGAAAAATGTTGCTGAAAACCCATGTTCGTGAAGGACAACACGTCGTGTTGTCTGCCTTCGTGGAAAATCAGGGTCGAGCATACTACGAAGCTGCTTTGGCAAAAGGCGTGGAAGGCATAATGGCGAAAAAGAAAGACAGTCAGTATGAGGCTGGCGTAAGAAGCGACAAATGGCTGAAGATCAAGCAAATCTTAACTTGCGACTGCGTGATTTTCGGATACACCGAAGGCGAAGGAACAAGAAAATCCGCCTTTGGAGCCTTGATCCTCGGGCTGTACAGCAAAGCCGTTCCAATTTACGTGGGCAAGGTTGGAACAGGCTTCTCCCGAGAAGACTTGAAATCCATGCTCACGATCTTTCAGCCACTTAGAGTTGAGGAGACGACACTCGAAAAAGTGGATGACCGAGAGAAACCAATCTGGCTTAAGCCAGAAATTGTCTGCCAAGTAGCATATCAAAACGTAACAAAAGATGGCAGACTGCGCATGCCCAGGTTTTGCGGACTGAGAAGCGACAAGCCTCCTGCGGAATGCACGTTAGACCAAGTAATGTCCGGCAATCTTTCTCAGTACCTTTCAAAAAGAAACTTTACCACCACCCCAGAGCCTACAGCTGTAGCCCAACAAGCCAAGATAGGACACAGCTTTGTCGTTCAGGAACATGACGCAAGAAGACTCCATTACGATTTGCGGCTTGAGAAAAGCGGTGTTCTGAAGAGCTGGGCTGTTCCCAAAGGATTGCCTGAACGATCGGGCGAAAAAAGGCTTGCAGTTGAGACTGAGGATCATCCGCTCGAATACCGCAGATTTGAAGGAACGATACCTAAGGGGCAATACGGAGCTGGATCCGTCAAAATATTCGATGCCGGAACGTACGAAACCAAAATCTGGAAAGACGATCTAATAGAATTCACGCTTAAAGGCAAAAAGTTTCACGGCAGATACGTTCTTACCCGCTTCAAAAGGGCCGGTGAAAAAGAATGGTTGCTGCTGAAGGCAAGAGACACAGAGTAGCCAACCTGCACGTAGGCACCATGGGATGGAGCTATCCATTCTGGGTTGGGAACTTTTACGTGAAAGGACTCAAACCTGACAGATACTTAATTGAGTATTCGAAACGGTTCAACTCGGTAGAAGTGGACACCACATTCTATAGAATTCCCTCACCAAATACAGTTCAAACATGGGAAACGCAGACCCCTAGTGACTTCCGCTTCTCCGCCAAATTTCCAAGAATAATAACCCACGTGAAGATGCTGCGGAACTGTCAAAAAGAAACAGACAGATTCCTATCAACCATGTCACAACTTCAAGACAAGCTTGGACCTTTACTGCTCCAATTTCCCCCATATTTCAAGACTGAACATCTTCATCTTTTACGCAGCTTCCTTTCAGTGTTGCCAGGAGACTATCGATACGCCGTCGAAGTCAGAAACAAAGATCTGTTAGTGGAAGAACTGTACTCTCTTCTCAGAGAGACCCGCACTGCTCTAGTTCTCGTCGATCAGCCTTCAGTTTCCACCATAGAAGATAGCAAGACCGACTTCATCTACGTAAGATGGGAGGGAGACCGAAAAAAAGTCGTCGGAACCTTGGGAAAAATCGAGGTCGACAGAAAACCGGAAATCCAAGAATGGACCCAGATAGTACAGAAGCTTCTCGATCGCCATCTAGAAATTTTCGGATATTTCAGCAAGTGCTATTCAGGCTACCCACCTGCGGACATCGAACAGCTGTTAGCTTATCTCTGAAGGTGACTGTGATAGAAGACGCATTTTCACCCTAATTAGAACCATTAATTATTGTTGGCATAGTTGAACGGAATTTGCGTTAAGTTGAAACAACATCAACATGGGAGAGAGAGGAGGAATAACTTTTTCGGACTACCTTGAATCGAAAACTGCACGTTAGGACAACGGATTTTGCGCATACATTACGCAGAGGTGTCGGTTCTTCATTCGATCAGTGCTTTCGAATTGGCAAATAGCTTTTTGAAGTATTCTTTTTTTAGTTTCGGGCCTCGACCTATACTGGGGCACTCATCAGTATAGGAGAAAACATATGCGTTGTCTCCGCTTGGTCTGAGCTCGAAAGGATAGAATGTGCAGATCAAGGGTCTGATCCTGTATATGCTGCACGCGTTGTTCTTCAGAAATGCGCATTTTCCGTCGTTGTTCTTTCTCATTTCGTAAACATAAGGTTCAGTACCTTCGTTCTTATCCGCAAATTCGGCAATAGGTTTTCCTGTTTTGTTCGAAATGTGTTCGGCTTCGACTTTCAACAGAAGTATCCTTCTGATCCTCGTTTCAGTGTTGCCACAGCATAATGCACATCTTTCACATTCGAAATTAAGACTTCGAGGATATTCGAAAACCAGTTTGCGAGGGCCCCCCACTTTTACTTTTCTCCGACTACACTACGTGTTTGATGATACAAGATCTCTTATTTAATTGTGCCTTCGATTCTCCTCTGCTCCCAAACAATGAGTCCTCACTCGATAATTCATGATCTTCAGATCAATATTGTCGTCCAAAATGGGCATTCTCCGTCTTGCCTGTTCTTGAAGACCGTGACAAGTTTAGTGTCTGTAGGTGTAGGGGAACAAGCTTCAGGACTAATCAGACGTATAGAGAAAAAAATTGCCATAAGCGAACCCCAGATCAGCCCTGATTCAGTTTACTGCGCAAACTACGTAAAACAACCTTAGTGAACTTTACTTCTTCTTGAATCTGTCGCCGATAACAAATCTTATATCTTGGCGCCTTCCCCTTTTTTATCAAAAAAGTTGTGATTCCTTATGGCTGTTAAAGCAACGCAAGAATACATAGATCTGTTAAATCAAGGGGTTGAACGTGAATTCCAAGTTTCGTTGCAGTACTTCCTGCAGCATGCCAAAATGGAGAAAATCATCAAGAAACAAATTCCCGAAAACATTCTTCTAGACAAGACCACTTATGACGCCGTCGGAAAAATGCTCCATGACATCGCGATTCAAGAAATGAAGCATGCCGCCGCGATAATGGAGAGAATCTACTATTTGGGCGGTGAAGCAACCACAAAGGGCGGCAAACCCGTCGTCGGCGACAAAATAAGCGAATTTGCTAAACTCGGCGTAAAGGCAGAGGAAGAAGCCTTAGTCCTTTACAGAAAAATCATCGATGAGGCTGGACAAAGAGGCGACTGGGAAACGCGCGAAATGTTCGAGAAAATATACGGGGAAGAAGAAGACCACCTCTTTAAGTTCCAAGAGTACACAGCTTTCCAGGATGAGAAAGAAGAACCAGATAAGGTGCCCCTGTCAGAATGGCGCAAGATCTTCACACCCGACTATTACGAGTTGCTCAACAAGGCGGTTGCAGGAGAAATCTGCGCGATAATCCAGTACACTAATCAGCATGAGAAAGCTGCTCTTCTTGAGCTTAGAATGAAGAAGACTCCGCTAGAAACCGTTCAAGGGACAAACTATCAGGCCGCCATTAGCAAAGTACTTAAAGACATTTTCATGGTGGAAATGCAACATCTCGAGAAAATCAGCGAACGCATCTACCTTGTCGACGGCGAAGCAGTGACCAAGCCAGATCCTTTGCCAGTCGTAGGCAAAACCACGTTGGAAATTCTGCGATTGGACCATGAACTCGAAGCCAAAACCCTTTCGCTTTACAGGCAAATCATCGCTGAAGCAACAAAACGGGGCGACTCGACCACACGAAGAATGTTTGAGGACATAGTTCTCCAGGAAGAAGACCATTACTGGACATTCGACGACTACGTAAGATAAACCCACCGCTCCACCCTCACTCTTTTTATAAACGAGAGAGCAAGTACGGTTGCTTGAAAGCTTAAGCACCCGACATTTGCGGGCCTTATCGCTCAAACTTTCTTATCTAGAATTTCAGAAGAAATGGTTTAGGCAAGAAAGGAAAATGGATGTAGGCTTTCGTTCTTGCTAATTATTGAGCGAAAAAACGGTTGGCTGATGCCCCTGGAGAATTAATCGTCTTGCATTGCTCACGATTTTCTCATAATACGTTTAAGGTTAAGAAACCTGTTTTCCCTTATTCAATTGTCAGCTTGCCATATTTTCCCACGTTTAGTTGAATCTCTCCTCTGAAGCTTGTCACGTAACCGTTTTCGACTTTGATCACTCCGTCGACGTTTACTTGGTCGATCTGTTCATTCCATAATGTTAGCTTTATCTGTCCAGTTTCATCAGCGATGATTGCATCTGCTACTTTGAGCGTCTGGTTTTGGAATCTTGAGGTAACTTCGCGTGGGTCAGATTTTTCAGTGACTTTCGCTTCTATTGAAACCCGTTTCATTCCGTTTTGTAGATCTTTTATTTTCAATTCTGCTCCTCCATATGAGTTATTCTTTCTGCAGCCGCAAATTTTCCACCTACTGAAGCAATTCGGACTTTGACGCGTTCGCCTACCTTGCTCCCGGGAACAAAAATGAGAAATCCTTGAAGTTTAGCTATGCCATCCCCCTGGCTACCGATGTCGTCAATGACAACTTCTAATTCTTGATTCTCTTTCACGGGAAATGATTGTAGAAAAGGTCTGCTTGGTCGAAATCTGCTTTGGCTCCCAAATCGTCGCGGCTTTCTAGGCGCGTTCTTAGTCTTTTCAGGTAGACTTCTTGGCATCTCACGCTTTCGTCCTTTTGATGGAACCAACCTATTGCCATGAAAACCCATCGTGTCGCGACTCGACACCTGAGCCTAGGTTGAGGCCGGTTACTCCCAAAATTACCCTTCAACCATATAAATTTTGCTAACCATGCGTTCGTGAAGTTTTCGGTTGATGGTAGTCCTCGTGAAAAACCGGTTGATGGTTAAAAATTTGCTTTCCACATTGCTTTACTATTCTTACTCGCCTACGTGTTCAAGATAATCTAGGAACTCTTTCAGTTCTTCCTTGCTCATATTCTCAATATCCTTTCTTTCAGTGTGTATGTGCTTCTTCATTGCTTCTAGACAGGCTTTAGCTTCTGCATTTCTAGCCATAATGTTCACCTGTTCCTTCTCTATTTTAACTCTGTAAGAATATAGAACAGCCAGAATGCAGTTGACTATCATGTTAGAGATTAGAACTATTATGGTAACCTCAGTAAGATCCATTCACTTATTTCTCCTGCTTAGATTGAATACGACATCTCACGCTTTGACGAAACTCTTGTCTTTACTTTTCTTAAACTTTAGGGTAAAAGACTACTGTCCATTCATTTGGAATAACCTCTTAAGCCGACTCTTTGCATGGATGTATACAGGTTATGTCATCTCTTCGACGCTCGTCACCACTTATGAAATGTTTTTAGCGTGTAACTTCACTTTTTGTTTCAGTGCAATTCTAGATTCCAAGTAACAACCCGAGAAGGAATGTGGCGCCTACGGCTGCTGCGCTGATAGTAGCGCTTTTGACCCATGAAAACTCTGTGGTCAGACGGGTGGCTATTGCGCAGAGGGCTATGATCCATATCAGAGTAGCTAGTTGTATGTATCCGCTGATAGCTGTGGCGAGTCCTACTTGGTTTGATAATGCGTTAATGGCCGCTGTTTGTTCTGCCGCTGTCCCTCCGAAAATCTCGAAGGGATAGTATAGGCTTGGCAACGTTGATATCACGATCGTGTTTACAATGGTCTGTACAACTAGAGCAATGAGAGCAAATCCGACTGGAATGAGTATCGCTTTCCATTTCATTTTTGATCCGAGACCTTTTGCTGCCAAGAAGATTATGCCGCCGATAAAAATCCATTCGATTACAAACTGTAAGATGCCCGATAATGAATAACTGAACAGGTAGCTTGCACCTGCAGAGTCAAGCGGGGTTTGGAAGAGGCCGCGGAAGAATAGACCGTCAACGAGCATTGTGATGTTGGAGTTTTGTTGAGGCCAGCTGAACTCTAGCTTCAACCCGGTGATATTGCCCCAATCCGCATTTGCATTGTTGTTTACCCAGCCGGCAGTATCTAAAGGAATAGTCAAGTTGTTCCAGACACCTGCTGTTGTGCTTGAAAAAGTGTCCGTCAAGTTATAGTAGTAGTTTGAGGTTTCTCCCGAGAACAAGTAGATGGAAGCATTTGAAGGCGGCGGTGTCTGAGGGTCAACGATTTTCACTCTAACAGACATGTTTTCGTAGCCACCAGGTCTGGTGCAGTTCGCAGGGCCAATGTTCATTATCTGCATGGAGATCTGGGAACTGTTGATTGTTGAGAATGAAATGCTCCTGTTCCCATAGTAGCTACCGTTTATGAAATCGACAAAGTTTTCTGTTATGGCCACTCCAGGCGTGGAATTCCATAAAGACGCGTTTTCAGTCCATGCATCAAACTGATTTGCGGATGCGTCAACCTTCGGAAGAGTCTGTTCAAGGTAGCTTTTTGAGAGGATTACGTAACCATATGCGGTGTTTGCAGCTACGAACAGGATCAGTATGAGTATAGGGCCGAGGTATTTTGGCTGTTTGGTTATCTCTTTGAATGCCTTTCGGGGCGCATAAAATACTTCCAGAATCTGTTCATAGATTGGGGACGCTCTTTTCGGTTGTTCTTCTACAGCCTCCTTTTGCTCCTGCACATTCTCGTCAGTTTTGTTGTTTTTCAGGCGCCCTCACATCCCAACTTTTAACCGTCTGTAGGTCGTATAGTCCACGTATTCTAGGTAAGGGTTTTCCGCTTGGTATTTAACCGTTAGTTTCTGACGAGATCTTTTTTCCAAGATCTGGCTAGTAGTCAACAGCGAGTAGGCGTCGCTTCCAGCACCTGATCCGTAGCTTGCAACAAGAATTCGGGAGTCAGGCTTTGCGACGTCCAAGACGGCTGCTAATCCCACGGGGGAAGCTCCTGAATACGTGTTGCCGAATTTTACGACTTGAAGTGATGGAAGGTACTGTTCTTCTTTGAATCCGAGTTCTTTAGCGACTTTCACTGGAAACTGTGCGTTTGGCTGGTGCGCGACGAAATAGTCAATATCTCCTGCCTGCAATCCTAGGCGTTCCATGAGTTTCTTTGATGCTTTTCGCACATGTTTGAAGTAGGCTGGATCTCCTGTGAACCTGCCTCCATGCATTGGAAACGCTTCGCCGTCTCTCCGCCAGAAGTCAGGAGTGTCAGATGTGCATGAGTACCAGCCTTCAACTTCTGCGATCACGTCATTTTTTCCAAAGATGAAAGCAGCTGCGCCGTATCCAACGAAAAGGTCCAGTTCGCCGCCTGGGCAATCTCTTGGGGCTGATTGAGAATTGTCCGCTCCTATGACCATGGCATTATCGACGTTTGATCCTGAATAGTTGACGAGAGAGACGGCATCCTTGAAAACGCTTGTGGCTGCCTTGCAGGCAAATTCTGTATCGACAGCGTCAACTCCCTGCACGTCATCCTCATCTTCCTCTCCTAGTCTGAGAACTTGGGCAACTTTCGAGGCTATGGGTTTGACCGCGTACGGATTGGATTCTGAGCCTACGTAGATCTTGCCAACGCGTGAGTTATTAATTCCTGAATGGATAAGAGCCAGCTTTCCAGCTTCTACCGCTGCGGTTATAGCGTCCTCGTCAATGAACGGGATAGCGCGTTGCATGTTTCCTTCCTTTATTCTAAACCTTGAAGAGTAACAACCGTACCCAACTATTCCGGCGACGTCATACTCTTTTCTTGGTTTCAGGAAGCTGTGGTTCTGATGAGGGTAATACTCGTCAGCAAACGTAAAAGTCAATGATATCGTCGGGATGACGTCGTTCTTATCTACCGAGTAGCGCCTTCGGAATCTCGGCGTAACGGGTCTACCTTCAAGATTTGAAAAATCGATATCCTCATCGCATTTTACCATATGATCTGTCAATCTTCCGGGAACCCTTATCTTTCCATCGTGGAACGAGACAATCCCGTAAACGTAGCTGCCGAGTTTCATGAACTTGTTAGTTGGTTCGTTGACTAGCGTGCAAACTTCCAGTTCGCCTTTTTCGTAGAAGAGGTCGGTGTCCAACATTTTTCCAAAGCTTTTCCTTCCACAGTTTCCACAGTAATCCCTTATCTCAAAGTATTCCTTGCCGCAGATCTGACAGCGCGTTCCCCTCAGTCTGTCGCCTAAGTAGGAAACTCTTCTCTCTATCGGTTCACTGCTCATTTCTTTTCGCTCCCTAAAACGTAAATGTAACCCTTAGTTCCGAAACCTTCAAGCTCAAGCACGCACCCGTGCTCCAAGCCTTCATTGCTCTTCACCTGTCTTTCTCCGGCCTCTCTCCTCAACTGTCTGAAAACTTCGAAGATCTGAGCGCCGCCAGTTGCCCCCAACGGGTTGCCGTCAGCTTTCAAGCCGCCATTCATGTTAACGAAAAGCTGCTTTCCATTGACATCATAATAATCTTTGTAATCTTGACAGCTTTCGAAAATATCCTTCCATGCTTTTCCTGTTTCGCAGAACCCCATGTCTTCGAGTGAGACCATTTCCATGATCGTGGATTGATCATAAAGTTCGAGGAGTTGGAGGTCCTTCAGTGTGACCCCAGCCATTTTTAGAGCATTCCTCATGGCTATTCTAGTCACGATGAAGTGTGTAAGATCATCTCTTGCAGGGAAGGTCAAGAAGTCAGTCGCCGAGGAAAAACCTTGAATGTACACTGGCTTCGCCGTGAGCTTTTTTGCGGTTTTGTCGCTGCTGAGGATGAGCGTCGCAGCACCATCAGAAATCGGGGCGAAATCGTAGAGCCCCAGTGGTTTTCGGGCTTCTTTCCTTGCATTCAGCACGTTTTCAACAGTTATTTTTCTCTGATACTGGGCAAACTCGTTCTTCATTCCGTGCAAGTGATTGTTGACGGAGATTTGCGCCAATGCAACGTTCAGTTTTTCAAGGTCTTCTCCTTTCAAGCCATACTTCCTTATGTAGGCCCTAAGCATAAGCTCATGGTTTGCCTCAGGTGTGCATCCGGCATAGAAGCTCCACGGATCTTCAAGAAGCATCAAATCGTCCCGAATCTTGTCCCACCGGTCGGTCATCTTCTCTATGCCACCGACCAACACGACATCGTGTCTGCCAGCAATAATAGCGTTGCAAGCGTTTGTTAAGGCTGAACTGAATGACCGTGTGACTTCCATAGGTACGTGGAGTTCAGTAAGTTCGGATAAGAAACCCTCTTCGAGCCCCAGTTTGTTTGTTATGGGAAGAAAATAATCTGATAAGTAGCAGGCTTCTATGTCCTTTCGTTCTAGGTTAGCTTCGATGGAGGCTTTAAGCCATGATTCTTCAATCAGTTTTTCAGGTTCCTTTTCGTAGTGTTCTCCGAACTTTGTTCTTCCAGCGGCAACTATGGCTGGTAAATTCTGCATAATTCCATAGCCCTTCTCGATTACTCAGCAATATCGCTTTCACATTCACTTTTAAGTGTTTGCCATTTCAGCCTTGAAGAGTTATTCTCGAGCTCATAGGAAGAAAAGGTCAAAATGCAACCTTGATCTTGTTTTGGCTGGCTTTGCAAGATCAGATGAGCCTTAAGGCTGGTTTTCATGTCCAACTCGGGTTATCTTTGAAGGTTTGGGAGTACAACCTAAGTGGTTATCAACTGGTTAGTCTCAGGTGACTTCTTCAGTTACATTCACGTGGTGCTTTTGAAGTTCGCCAATGATCATTTTGAAAAGTTCAGGATCGGCTCCGATCTTTTCCACCGGGACTAATCCTTTGCCTCTTAAGGTCTTCTTGAGCACAATTTGCGCAACTATTGAGGCCGTATACGCAGTGGTTCTGGCCATGGCCGTCGTTTTCTTTTTTTCGTCGTAGAAGTCCAACAGGTGATAGCGGTAGGCTATCTGCCTGCGATTCTTGATACCGGAAACCTCTACCTTCAAAGCCACGACATCTTTGACGCCTGGCTTATGAAGCTTCTGTTCAAGAAGAGTGGCTGTTAGCCTCCTAGGTGATATAACAGTATCTTCAAGTTTAACTTGTGTTTCGTTAAATAACCCTAAAGCCTTGAGTACCTTAATCTTTTCAGCATGCCCAGGATAACGTAGAGTTTTTTCCCACATTTCGTCTGTGACCTGGATGGTGTTCAGAAGTGTTCTGAGGCCATCGGTGTAGAAGGCTTCAAGCTTTCCAAAGTTTGGGAATTCGATCGTTTCCAGGCCGGTGAGAGCCTCTACTTTAACCTTTTTTCCTTCTTCGATTATGCCGGCTTTTCGGGTGTACTCATCGATAAGGCTTTCTGGGGACCAAGTAACGATGTATCCTAGAGGCGGCAAAGGTTTTTCAGGCAGTCCGCCGACGAATATGTGCACTGTTCTCACTTGATCAAGTTCTGCGACGGCATGTCCCACTAGAAGGTTACTGATGCCAGGAGCAAGGCCACAGTCTGGAACGATCGTGACGCCTGCTTCTGCAGCCTCGCTGCCCAACTTCAACAGGTTTTCACCCATGAAGGAAACATCCACCATGTCTCTTCGAGCATCGATACAGGCTTTTACGAGGCGATAGCCCAAGCCGCCAGGCAGGAATCCTAGGACCAAAGTAGAATTCTTCAAGATACCATGCAATTCTTGACGATTCTCAATGTCAAGTTTGCAGTGCGATACGTTGTCGGTTCCTATGCTTTCTGAAACGCGCCTTGCTCTTTCTTCATTTTTGTCGGCGACCACTATATCTGCAGAGCGTAAACTTCCAGCAAGATCTTCAGCAGCAACTGAGCCTATGTTGCCGCAACCGACGACTAGGATTCTCATGAAATCTAATCACCGAGTATTTTGCATTAAAGCTTTCTCTGTTTGCGCATTGGAATAGTCCTTTTCGTTCAGCGAATTCTTCGGATTTGTGGATTAGAAACCACGAGACTGCGTAGCGAATTTGTGGAAGAATGATTTGAAAATCTTAAATAGCCCCCATGGGCATTATACGTCTGAGCATCATGGCTGAAATTTGTCCAACATGCGGACTTCCAAAAGACTTGTGCGCCTGCGGCGAGATCGAAAAGGAGCAACAGCGGATTCGTATAAGGCTCGAAACACGAAAGTTTGGTAGACCAACGACAATAGTGGATGGCATCGACAACAAGAGCACGGATTTGGCCGGAATGGCTCAGAAATTGAAGAATTTCTGTGCCTGTGGAGGAACGGCGAAGAATGGCCAAATAATGCTGCAAGGGGATCACAGAGACCGCGTTCGACAGTACTTGGTGGGACTAGGCTACCCCGAAGAGAATATTGAACTTCAATGATTTCACGGTCGTAAGGAGCAAGCTCTAAAATGAGCCTGTTGGGAGACATACGCGACATATTGAAATCGCTCAAGCATAGAAAACCATCCAAGATCTATTGCCCCAAATGCGGCAGTCCGAATATTCACCTTGCTAGCGGCTTTGACTATTTCCTATATCCCTTAAAATATGTATGCGACAACTGCGGTTACACTGGCCCCATTGTTATGGAATTAGAAAAAGAGGAAAACAAAAAGGAATAGTTTTAGTCTGGTAGCTCGAGGTTCAGCTGTCTCTTCAAAGTCTTGTATCGGTTTCTGACAGTTACTTCAGTGACACCAGCAGCTTCGGCAATGTCCTTCTGCGTTTTCTTCTCATTGTTTTGAAGGCAGGCTATGTACAACGCGGCAGCTGCCAACCCCATAGGGTCTTTGCCTGCTGCAGCCCTCTTTTTTCGTGCTTCTCGAAGAATTCCAATTGCTGTCCCTTGAGTTCTGCCCGATATTCCAGTGTTCTCAGCGATTTTTGAAACGTACGTCAATGGATCAGCGATTGGCATGTGTACACCGAGTTCCCGAAGCAACAGTCTGTAGCATCGTGCGACGTCTTTCTTATCAACGAGGCTAGCCTCTGCGATTTCGCGAAGTGTTCTTGGAGTTCCGCTGCCACGGCATGCAGCGTAAAGTGCTGCTGCAGCTATGGCTGCTATAGATCTTCCGCGGACCAAGCCTTTGTCCAGTGCCTTGCGGTAGGTTACAGCAGCTTTCTCTTTTATCGGTGGGGGAATGTAGACCTTGTCGGAAAGCCTGTCAAGCTCAGCCATTGCCTGAGCCAAGTTTCTGTCAATGGAAGAGTGAACTCTGGAGCGTATTTGCCATTTTCTCAGTCGCCACATTTGAAGACGTGTAGATAATGGGAGCTTTCTTCCGAAGGCGTCTCGGTCAACTTGACTTATTGCCGTCGACAATCCTTTATCATGGACAGAATATGAGGTCGGTACTCCTACTCGGCTTCTTGATGCTTTTTCTTCTTGAGTAAAAGCTCGCCATTCTGGCCCTTTATCCATCATCTGTTCATACAAAACGAGTCCACAGTCACCACAAACGGTCTCCCCCGTGTCATAATCATGAACAAGGTTTCCACTTCCACACTCGGGGCATTTGTCAACCAAACGTTGATGGGTTCTGCTCTCTTTTTTACTCAAACTTTTTCACCTATCTGTGAAGCGTAGAACCGTCACTTTTCATGTTCCTTGATCAGGGATTCGGAATCAGAAAATTGCCCATCCGGTCCCCGCGTAACTCACCAAATGGAATGTCTTAATATATAAAGTTTACTATCGCTTAACGAATAGTTCAATAAGAAATCTTGAATACTAATGTAGCCTACACGATTATCTTACAGCGGCAGATCTCCATGGACAGGCTCCCTGAAAAGATGCGCAGAACGTTGGAAAGGCTAGTGAATGAACTGAAGGGGAGGGCAAACATCTCTGGCGTAGGCTTATTTGGAAGCTGGAGCAGAGGCGATTCTGTGCAATCAAGCGATGTTGACCTTTTCGTACTCAATAAAACTGACACTGATTATGAGCATATTGAAAGGTTAGAGCTTAGCGGTTTGTTTGTCGATTTGGATTTTGTGCCGAGGAAGTGGTTTCATGGGCCAATTCCGCCTGAAATAGATCAGAAGCTTTACGAACTCCAGATCTTGTATGACCGCGACTGGCTTCTGACTAACACGAAACTTCTTATGGTAAAGTCCTACGGCTCTCCTGAACGGATTGACATCAGAACAGAGGATCATCTGATAAGCTCAGACATATATCTCAGCCGGGCAACATCAGCGTTTTCGAGGCAAGATTATCTCAGCGCTTA
>DASPTR010000071.1:0-10302 GCA_035623315.1 Candidatus Acidiferrum sp.
CAGGAGGCTTTTTGGCTAGGAATCAAACAGGACAGGACAATCGTCTCTGTGGGCATGACTCGACTCGTGGGGTTTGCCAGCAACATCGGTATAGCGGCCACAAGGGAAGAGTACCGAAACAAGGGTTACGCCACGTCGATAGTCTCAGAGCTGGTCAGAGAAATCCTTACGATCTCGCCGACCGCGATAATCCACGTCATAAAAGGCAACGAGCCTGCAATTCGCGCATACTCTAAAGTCGGCTTCAAACCCTACAAGACTTACCTGTTCATAAGAACCTAGACCAGGAGACAACATTGATTTAACGTGCTGTTCAAAGGCGAAGGGCGCAAGAAGCTTGAAGGTGCTGTTCGTCTGCTCCGGAAACAGTTATCGAAGTCCAGTGGCTGAAGCCCTGCTTCGCATGTATGCGCCTGCAGGCGTTTGGGTGGATTCTGCAGGTACGTCGCCGATCAGTTCTGTTTCAGACAGTGCGAAAGAATTCTTACAAAGAGAAAACGCTTCAAAGTACCTCAAAAAGATTCCTGAAGGACTAGAAACGAAGCAGCTTCGTGACTATGACGTAATCGTGGCGATGGAGTTGAAGCATAAATTCTCGATCCTAAGAAGGTGTCCAGAATGTTCAAGCAGGATTGAAGTCTGGAACATCGACGACCCATATGACACCTCCGCAGAGTACGAAGATGCAGTTTATCAGCAAATAAAAACAAAGGTCAAAGAAATGGCCGAACGGTTAACGCAAGTCTAATGCCCAATCGAATAAACTCGTTTCCTGAGCTTCCCTGGGATCGTCACGAATAGAAACAATCTCTTTTGCAGAAAAAGTATAGTAATTGAAAAAAACGGGGAGAGGCTAGTTCTCTCTAAGCTATGATGTGGCGGTGACGTTGTATGTCTGGAAGCCTTCGCCCATTATTCTGATCGTGTAGTTGTCGCCGATTATTGGAGTCACAGTCATTGCTGGGTCTTCCGTCATGTCCATTTTCGGCTGACGGATAACTCCAGTGTAAGTCAATGTGGCACTTTCACCAGGCAGTAAGACTAACGAATTCTGTGTGTCTTCAAAGTCGTCACGGTCCGCTCCGAGAAGCGGAGTTAGGGATGTGCCGTTTACTCTGAATGGCACTGTCTCGGAGTGAATTCTTTCGATTATCCACTCGTCCATCGTTTCGCCCATGTCTTCATGTTTCCATATTCGCGTTGAGTCGAACTCTCCTTGCAGTGTAAGCCCGAATATTCTGAAGGTTGCGTTGCCCTCGTTCGTGATGTTCACGGAGAGACTGGTGGAGTTACCGTTTACTGAGAGCGACGCAGAGACGATTGTCACGTTCTTTGAGAACTGTTGGACGACGCGGACAAGTTTTGTCTTGTCATTCTGTCCCAGTTCAACGATGCTTCCCACTTTGATATGGTCCCTGCTTACGTCGTTGATGACTGTTGCAGTTGCGCTTGGGACAAGTACGAAGTAGTACACTAGGTTTCCGTCAGCGTCGGCTGCTTGTATTTGCACCAGTGTTGGATTGAAGTCCACAAGTACGCCTGAGAGTGTTTGGTTGACCTGACTGTTCACGACTGACACGACAAACGTGTTGGACAACGCAGTTACGTTGTAATTCGTTCCGTTGATCAGCGCTTCGACGTTGCCTATCGTGAATTGGATTTTGTCCACCGTTGAATTGATCGGAATTGTCGTGGAGCCAATCGTTTGGCTCACATTTTCTAGCAAGAACAAGTTGACGGTTCCTGAAGCATTCAAAGGCAGCCACTCTGAAGTGCCATTAGTGAAAGTCGCGTGAATCGAAACGTTCGTGTAAGTCAAGTTCAAAACTGTCACGTTGTCTCCAGCCGGCACAGTCGGAGGATCGGTAAGCATCACCAGAAATGAGGCTCCTGTGGACGAGGTCTCACTGGGCATGAGAGAAGACAGCGGGTTGGTGAACATGACGACGGCGATGACGGCGATCGCGATGAGCACCGCGGCTAAGCTGTACTTAAATGTCCATTTTCTTTCCATTGCCTTTTTCCTCTGCCTTCGTGGATAGGCGAAAACGGATAAAAACCTACATTTTTGAAAGTTCTTTCAACGTGTTTGAACGAGTTTTCAACAGTCTTTAATCATGCCTTGATAGATGGTTTTCGGCTGATCAGACGGCTAGCTTGCGCCAAAGTCTGACGGTCTCATACCAGAACACGAGGACCATAGCGGCACAGACGACTACCAAGTAAACAATGAAACTTGATGCGTATAGGGCCTCGAACGAAAAGAAAGCCGTCAAAATTGTGAAGAGCAATGCGAAGAAGAATAGTTGCGGCACGATTGCAGGTCCCATCTTCGAGTAGCCCTCCAGAACCCTGTCTGAGGCTTCTTTGACGGCGAAATATCTTCCATGCTCATCCTGCACCACGAAGCCTGCTTCCGTAAGTTTCCCAAGATGGTACGATGCAAGGGAAGCTGATGATAAGCCTACTCCACGTTGAACATCCCTGAGCTCGGATGGTCCATGCTTGAGCAGGTACAAATATACTTTTAGCGCATTGCCCCTGACTTCTTGGCTGGTTGACATGCAAGAGCAGATGAACGGACCATACGATTTAACGCTTATGATGAACGAATGAAGTGTCGCAGTCAACTTACGTCTTGGCTCATGTTCGGACTTCCTTGGCGAACGAGTCGTCAAAATTGAGTTGATTGTGACGCTTTGGCCTTCGTCATCGGCCCGTTCATGTTCTTCTGAGGATGGCTAGGTCACCAGTTCCAGCCGTGACATCTGTAGGGACATACAATCGCCTATTACAATAGTCCGTGCTGCTTATGGCTGGTAGATTAAGCTTAAGCGGATCTTCCTCTTCCGGGTTGTTGATCATGCCTTTGACGCTGTTGTAGTTTCCAGCGATGGTCGTTATGATGCCCGATTTTCTGTGAATCATTCTTACGACGTGATTCATTCTGTCTCCTACGAAGATGTTTCCTTCCTCGTCGAGCGATAATGATATTGGTCCGTCGAATCGCGCCTTGGGGTCACTGCCGAACGTGGCGTTGCGAGCGTCTCCGTTGTCTCCTTGGTAGCCAGACTTTCCGGTTCCCGCTAAGGTGTTGACCACGTAACGTTTCAGGTCGACCTGTCTCAACGCGAAATTCTTGCTGTCTAGAACGTAGATGTTGCCGTCGGGTCCTTTCCTTATGTCGTAGATCCAGCTGAATTTCACTTCTCCAAAATCAGCCGTGCCAAGCTGGAATCCTGGTGTGCCGTCTCCTAGCGTCAACACTGGCTTGCCCTTGCTGTCAAACCTCCAGATCCTGCAGCCTTTAACCTCATTCACCCAGATCAGGCCTTCGTTGTCCACGACGCAGTTTCCCATGTCCTTCATCCCTATTTTGGAACCATCAGCAAATAATTCGGCTCTCTTTGTCGCAACGTCGACGCGATAGAGGCGAGAGTCACCGAAATTCGAAATCAGAAGCGTCCCATCAGCCAGTTTATCGATGTACATAGGATACTTCAGCTCCGCAGCGATATTAGGCGTCCCTTCGAACACTTGGCGAGCAGCCACCGTCCAAGCGAGTCTATCTTTTTCGCTTATTAGACCCAGAAAGTGTTTTTGATGGAATATAGCATAGTGGTTTCCTGTCCTGTCGTGAAAGCCGAAGTGTGATTCTCCATTCTTCACGAAGTCTCCTGGTCCAAAGTGGACAATCCGTTCAACTGCCCAGTCAGCCAAAATCTTCCCTTCAAACCCCGAATAGTCAACCAGACATATTTAGTTGATGAACAGAAACCAAATGGATCATGCTACAAATTTGAGAACGTGCGGTATTGCCAGCTAATATTCGCTTGGGGTCATCAAATATGGATAATCGCGTGTTTGCCAACTCTTTTATGTTGATACTGCACTGTTTTTTCGATTGCTAGGCGTCTCAACGGCCTGCGGGTCAAATTTGGCAGTTGCCGAATCATCAACATGATGGAAGTCTATGAAGTGACCGAGGAACCATCAGTGTCCAAGTCGAAACCCAGGATACAATCCCTTTCTGGCTTGATCTTCGGCTTGGCCCTCTCCATAGGTGCCCGCGCGCGGCGCTTTCAATGATGAAGAGATACTGCGAGATCAGCTTGTCCCGAGTGTTAGTGGAATTTGCCATAGTGACGAAATGGCTTTGAACATCAGAAACTTGGACAATGACGAAAACTTGAAAAGGGCACTGAGTCTCAAGTTCTTATGGCATAATGGATCTCTTATCGCTTTACAGCAAGTTTTCGAGGTTTGATTTTTTCCTTAATACTGGAACCATGGGCAATGAAAAAGCTGAGGAATGATGCATACCAAATGAAGTTCCTTAGATGTTGTGTTCCAATTGGAATCCAGAAAATTGGAGCAGCGGAAAGCAGGAACGCTAGGCCAACTGCGTATCTCGCTACGATGTCGCGTCTCAAGAGTTTCAGATTTCTCGGGTGGCCTTTCTGCTTAGTAACAACCAACCCTAATGTTGCTAGAATAATGAACATGAAGCCCACATCTAACGCGTAAACAGCAGAAGTTGCTCCCAGAAGACTTACGATTGCAGGAGAGTTGTTCCAAAGCAAATAGAAAAGATAAGGCTCTAATGCAACACAGAAAAACAAAGCGAGAGTGAGAAATAGAACAGAAGGGCTTTCTGTTGAAAGTTGGCTGATAGTCCGTGAGAACAGTAGCCAAGTTGACACGATTATCAAGAAGCTGAATCCAAAGACAAAGAGGTTGCCGGCAAAATCATTCAAAGTTTTTATTTGATTCTGAATCAAGACCAGTGAGCCGATTGAAAGCGCCAATCCAAAAATAATGTCTGAGAATGACTCAGGCGCGATGCGCATCCTAATCTTTTCGTCTTTGCGTTCGGCTGTTTCATTTGACAAGTTCAAGAGTCCTCTCTTTACTCAGACATTTGCCGCACCTAATAAGGAGTTATGGTTGCTAGAGTGCTGCAAAGAAATTTCTCAATTACAATAAAACAGTCTTACATTGTTTGAAAAAGCCCCGATGGTTAACGAACTTCTTTAAGACCCGAACAGTTAGCAGAACAGGCTTTGGCAATCTTAATAAGTGTTGATCGGTTGCTTTTTTGTCAGAAATTATGGAAAGAAGGATTTGAGCTTTCTATGGATGGGATAATTCTGGAGTCGGTGACGAAGACCTTCGACGGTAAGGTTGCGGTTAAGGATTTGACTTTGTCGGTGCCGCCTGGCGAGATTCGGGGTCTCTTGGGTCCTAATGGTTCAGGCAAGAGCACCACCATGAAGATGGTGATGGGGATAATCAGGCCTGATGGCGGCAAAATCGGTCTTTGCGGTGTGGACGTGTTGCGGCAGCCGCTTGATGCAAAGAGGCTTGTGGGCTACGTTCCCGAATTGCCTTATCTTTACGAGTACTTGACGGTTTCAGAATACTTGGATTTTGTCGGGACCGCTTACGGCATCGACCTGAAGAGCAGACGAGAGAGGGTCGAAGAGTTGCTTCAGGCGCTGCAGATGAGTGAGCACGTCAACGAGGTCATGAGCGGCTTCTCTCAGGGGATGAAGCAGAAGATAGCGTTCACGGCGGCTCTGTTGCACACGCCGAAAGTTTTGATTCTGGACGAGGTGCTGAACGGCTTAGATCCGAGGTCAGCCAAAATAGTGAAGGATATTCTTCTTCGGCTTGCGGGCGAAGGCGTTTCGGTGCTCTTCAGCACCCACGTTTTGGAGATTGCTGAGGCCGTGTGCACGAGGATCAGCATAATGAATGAGGGCAGCATCATAGCTGAGGGAACCGTGCAGGAATTGAGGCAGAAGGCTGGAATGCCAAATTCGACGCTGGAGGACACGTTCCTGAAGCTCACAGGCAGCGAAGACACTGACAAGATCGTTGAGGCATTGAAGCTTTGAAAGGATCAACAGTCCTGAGCCTCGCCACAGTTCTATTCAAGTCTTACTTCAGGGCGAGTCGCCTCGGACGCAGAAGCTTCTTTTCCAACCCGCGAGTGCTCATCGCCATAGATCTGATATTGTTTGCCATACCATTCGGGCTGATGGCATACGCGCTTCCTCTTGTTCCCACGCAATATCGGAGCGATATTCAACCGGTCGCAGTGCAAGCCCTAGTCGTGGTGCCCGTGCTCCTAACCGCGGCCGTCATCGTGGCAGGCGTCCTCTTTGAGCTTGGACAGTCAAGCGGTCTTGCCTCAAGTGAAGCGGTAAACTGGCTTCCCGTGTCTCCGAACGAGTACATTCTGGCCTCTAGCATTTCCACAACCTTCACTTATTCGCCCCTGTTCTTTCTCTGCCTCGGGTTCACGATTCCTCTCGCCTCGAATTTTGGGATGCTCTCGGCGGTTCCCCTGTTCGTTGGGATCTCTTTTGTTGCCTTCATCTGGGGAGCCGTGATCGTGGAGGCGCTTAGGTCGGTGATGAATCGAATTTCCAGCAGCGTCTACAAGAAGAGCGGAAAGGCAGGCGTCGTTCTCCGCGTACTGCTAGTGGTCATCCTGTTAGTGGCCGTGCAGTCAGCATTCAACCCGTACGTTCTCTACCTTGCACTGTCAGGCATCGTCAGCGGCATCAGTCTAGCATGGTTCGTGCCTATGATTTGGCCCTCCGTTGCCGTCGCGTCTTTCCTCGCGCCTGACGCCTTCAGAGCGACCGTGTTCACGCTGCTTTCCTTCTTGTTCACGTTGCTGATTTTCGAGGGCACCTCCAAGCTCAGGGCCAAGTATTGGTCGCCGATGCCAGTTTCGATAGCCGTGTCAACCTCAACAGTCTACGTTCCTCAAGGGAGGTCTCTGCTCTGGCTCGACCCCGTAGCCTTTGCGATAGCATCGAAAGAGTTGAGGGCTCTCTCGAGGCGCAGGGAAATGACGAGGTATCTCGCCGTACCCGTGATGCTCGTGGTGGCCTCGCTGATCCCCGTGTTAACGAGTTCTTCCAACAAAATCAACTTGTCGGAGGGAGTCGGCCTCTTGCTCCTGGCCGAAGCATCCCTCATCCTGCCCATGATGCTCTCGTCTATCAGCATAGGACAAGAAGGGAAATCCATCTCTAACATTTACATGCTTCCGATTTCAGCCGAGGAAATGGTCAACGGGAAACTTTTCCTCTCTTGGCTCATCTCAAGCATAGGAGTCCTAGGCATAGGGCTGCTGATGCAGTTCTTGGCGCCAGTTACGATTTTGCAGTTGTTGACCGTTTTGATCGTGGGGTTATTCAACATTCCCGTACAAGGATACGTGGGCTTAGGGGCTGGATCACGTTACCCCAATTTCACCATAGGACCCAGAGCAAGATACATCACCTTCACGGGGTTCCTCATATCCTTCGTCACGGGATTACTGATTACACTGGGAATCTTTGCACCTCTGATAATGCATGATGCAGGTTTCTTGAACGGCTTAAACCTCGGATCCGCTGGGTCCGCCTTGCTCGAGATTGCTTTGACAGCGGCCATCGGCACTGCTCTTCTCATAGCTGCCCGCACATACTGCTTACAGGGCGTGAAGAAACTTCTTTCTAACATGGAAGCCTAGGTTTTCGACGTCGTCATGAGAAATTTCGGTGGTGTTAAGTGAATAGGGCCTGAACAAGACCGGAATCGAATGATTACTTCTGTTTGGTTCTTCTGTAAAGCTTCTTTATGTGGCGTAGCAGGTTTGCTAGAAACACGTGCTCTCGGTCTTCCAGTCGTTTGGCAATGTTTTGTGGGTTGAGGAGGACTTGCTTGAGTTCAGCTATTTCTTTCTTAGGCGTGTACTTGACGTAGATTGGTATGCCTATGAGTAGGAGTATTAGGCCTAAGCTGATTTGTGTTAGGCTGCACTGGGTTATGAGGTAAATGCTGAATGCTGCGCCGAGGATCGGGATGCTCAGTCCGCCTGGCAGCTTGAATTGGGCCGTGTGTTTTTTGCGCAGGGTGTATATGCTGGCGCTGGTGGCAACGTAAGCGATGGCCATGAAAAACACGCTTGTGGCTATGAGCGTTCCAAGTCCATCGGCATAGAAGGTTGCAATGAGTGCTGCCGCAAGCGCAGTGGCTGCTTGGATGATGATGCCCAAGTATGGCGTTTTGAATCGTGGATGGATCTTGGCGAAGGAAAGTGGGAACAACCCGTCTGCTGCCAGTGCGTAGCCGAGCTGTGAGGTGCCTATCATGCCTGACTCGTCTGAACCCGCGACGCTGATGAGAGCGCCTACACCGACGATGAGGACGCCTACGAGTGCAAGGAGCGGCCAGTGAGCGAGCATGTTACTGGTTGCCGTCGTCAACGGTGCCTTGTCGTTTTGGAGCAGACTCCATGGTCTCACGCCGAAGAGCACGGTGTTTGTGACGAGGTAGAAGACGGTGACTATGGTTATTCCGAAGATGATGGCTTTGGGAATTGTCTTGGAAGGCTCGCGTATTTCCTCGGCGGGAATCGTGCTGATCTCGAAGCCGGCGTACGCCCAGAAGATCAGGACCAGAGCCCCGCCGAAGTTGCCCAGACCGAGCGGCACAAAAGGCGTGAAATTACCGATTGCAGTGGGCACGTGCAGGGCGATGTAAACTATGCCTGCTACCGCGAAGAAGACCAGTGGAGCAAGCTTGGTAATGGTTAGCACGTCGTTGGTTCTTCCGGCAGCCTTCACTCCTGCGATGTTAGTGAAGATCAGGAAAAGGACGAACAGTGTTTTCACAACCAACTGCAAGGGCAGGGTGAGGCCAGGCAGGAAAAACATTAGATACTGCGTGAACGCGACGGGGAAAACGGCTAGGGACATCCACTCTGCAAGCCACAGCGACCAGCCGACCGTGAAACCCGCGAATGGCCCCCATGCTTCATGAGCGTAAGCGTAGGGTCCGCCGACCTTCGGAAGCAAGGCAGAGCACTGAGCAAAGCATAGAGCGATTATTATTGCGATGATGCCGCCTGCAACCCAGACGACGAGCGAGAACGGTCCGAGAAGACCTGCGCCGAACGCCGAGGCAACGTAGATGTCCGCGCCTATGATAGAACCAACGACAAGGTTGGTCACGTCAAAAAGAGTGAGCTCCTGCCTCTGTTTGGCGTCAGCCATAGCGAAGCTGTAAGCGTTGACGTTGCATATAAAACGCGCGACGAAGAATTCCGCGACGCTCAAAACGCACCCGCTTAAACGCGCGCCAGCCTGGCTAACAAGTAGAGGATGAATACGATGGTTGTTATGAAGAAGCTCACTGGGTAGGGTTCATAAAAGGCGATGAACAGTCCCAGCCACGTCGCGAACAGGGAAATGGCGACGGAGATGATTATGGCCTGCCTAGGTGTTTTTGCCAGTAGTTGAGCGGTCGCGGCGGGGGTGACCATCAACGAGAATATGAGCAGGACACCGACTACTTGAACCGCAAACGACGTGGCCATCGCTACTAGGAACATGAAGGTTACGCCGAGAAAGAGTACGGGCATTCCTTTTGCTTCTGCCACGTCTTCGTCAAGCGACGCAAACAGGAGCGGTCGGTAAACGGCCGCGAGTAGGACCAGAATGATCAAACCGCCAGCTAGAGTCAAGAGAACATCGTTGAAACTTATTCCCAGGATTTCTCCGAACAGGATGGAGTAGGCCTCAGTCGCGTATCCTGTGTAGAGACTGATGAACAGCACGCCTAGGCCGAGCATGAACGAGAGAACCATTCCGATCTGAGCGTCACGCTGGCCGGCTCGTCGGCCGAGAGCTCCTATCCAAATTCCGCCTACGCTTGTGAAAAGGAGAAGTCCGTATACAGGGCTGACTCCGACTAATACGGCGGCAGCTGCCCCAGAGAAGCCGATGTGGGAGAGAGCGTGAGAAGCAAATGAGGAGCGGCGTAATACGACAAAGTAGCCGACGATGCCCGCGGTGATCGCGACCACTGTTCCTGCCTCGAAGGCATGCTGCATAAACTGGAATTGAAAAATCTGTAGCAGGTTAGCCCACGAGTTAATGGTAAAAATCATCTGGTTTGCACCCGTGGCAATCTTCTATGCCTACGATTCCAATGTTGCCTCTGGAGTCTCGGAGGACTTCAACCTTAACTCCGAACAGAGCCGAGAGGACCTCTGATGTTAGAACTTCCTTCGGTGTCCCCGTTGCCACTTTGCCGTTGGCGATGTAAACGACTTTGTCAAGATAGGGTAAGAGAGGGTTGATGTTGTGGGCTATCAGGAGTGCTGTGACGTTGCGCGATCGGACGACGCCATTTATGACCTGCAATAGTTCTCTTTCGCGCCTCATGTCAAGGCTCGACAATGGCTCATCGAGCAGCAGGAGAGAGGGGCTGCTCACCAGCGCCTCAGCCAGAAAT
>DASPTR010000072.1:0-3327 GCA_035623315.1 Candidatus Acidiferrum sp.
AGCCAACCGTTGAATATGGCTTCGATGGCTCAGCTTGAGGAAAGGTTTGCTGAGTGGACGAAGAATGAGAAGAACCTCTTGTTCATCGTGGAGAACACGGAGTCAAACGAAGCTATTGCGTTTGCAAGTATTCGGAGGGAGGTTTGGGGTAACGTTGCAGGAGCCGACGTTGGCACTTACATTGGAAAGAAGGAACTTTGGGAGAAAGGCTACGGGAAGAGAATAACCATCGGTCTGCTTGAGATGTCTTTTATGCATCTCGGTTTAGAGCACTGTCAAGCGTGGAGTGTCGAGTATAACACGCGGGCTCACAGGGCGCTTGAATCCTGCGGCTTTACGAAGGGCGGAGTTGTTCGAAACACGGTTTTCGTGGCAGGCAAGAAATGGGGGTCATTCCATTTTGACATACTTCAAGAAGAATACATGAACGTGCGTATGGGTCTGCTGGAGAAAGTTCTGGGAGACGGTTTAGAAGATTACTTGAAGAAGATGGGGCCGAATCTTAAGGCTGCTAATTGAAGATCTTGCAGCGAAACAGTGTTCATTCTTCTGAAGTAATACGAATTAACAGCTTCAGGTTTTTTCAATGAGCTTGCTGTGAGTCTAGGGCGCGTTTGGTTTGTCCCATTTACTCTCTTCGGATGGTTCTGGCTCATTTTGGTCTCGTTCTTTTCCAAAATAGGCTTTGACGTTTCCGGTATTCAGGTAGACTAAAGCTATTATGTTGATCAGCATGATTATGATTCCACTCTGTAACTCGAGGAAGCTGAAGAAGAGGCCGATGAAAATACCGATTATTGAGAACACGATGCATAGTGTCCATGCCCAGCCGCTTCCATTCCACAGACCATTTGCTATTGCTAAATAGAGAAATCCTATGATTACAATCATTGTTGCCAATACTAGAAGCAAGGTCGATAAGACGCCGGGAGGACCGCTTAGCCCTCCTCCAGTAATTGACCAGTTCAACATGATGAAAAGTGTGCCGAGGGCCAACGTGAGGAGGCCGCTGATGGCATCAAGAACTGCGAGTATCGCTACTCCTAATGGTCTTTGCGACACGATTTCCTTTCCCCTGCCTTCGAACTTTTCACTCTCAGCATATTTATTTCTGACGGTCAAAAAAGGGTGCCCGTTAGCTCAACATAGAAACGGGCGCTCAAAAGGCTTATTTGCCGTGACGGCTTTGATCGTATTGATCATACGATGAATGCTGCCGGTGTTGTGGCCATAATATTCGGTCTGGGCTTCGTCATTGCTGCTTGGGCCCTTTTCGTGATGGCAAGACGCGCGTCTCCAGATCGACGGTATTTTCGGATGAGCGCGTACTCAGAGATGGTCGTGTTGACCTTTGCTGGAATAATGTTCATCGTCGTCGGCATACTCACTGCCAAGTAGCATAGTCGCCGAAACTTGTGTTCAAACATCAACGTAGTTTCTTATGAGAGGCGCCATTGCGAGTTTCATTTCTCGTTTGTAGAGGTGTGGTTCAGCGATTTGGTAGGATGGTGCTCAAGACTGCTTTGAAAGGTTTCGTAAAGCTCTTGGCAGATTGGCAAGCTTTCTTATTGTTTTGTCAGATTTCACGGAGTTCCTGTCTTCTTTGATGTATAATTGTGCTGTGTCTGTCACAGGTTGTTTCTTGTTTTTTTCGTTGAGCAGAATCGTTTTGATCCCGAGTTGCTCGGCTCCTTTTATGTCGGCTCTTAGAGAATCGCCGACGAAGATTGCCTCTTCAGCCTTTACCCTTAGAGTTTGGAGAGCTTTCTTGAAGATCCTTGGGCTGGGTTTTCGCCATCCCAAATTGCCAGAAACCACTATCGCGTCGAAGTGGTTGGAAATGTTGAATTCTGCAAGGCTCTTGAATAAAGCGTCGGCAAACGACATGTTGGAAACGATGGCCAACTTGTATTTCTTGTGCAGTTTTTCCAGAAGTGAAGGTAAATAGCTGTTCATGGTCAGCGAGTTGGCGAAGCAGTTGGAAAAGGCTTCTGTGGCTTCGCGTGTTCGTTGGTCGCCGGCGCTGAGTTTGATGCCGCAGGATTCGAGGGTTTCTGTGATTCTTTCGGCGAAATTCTGTTCTTCTAGAGTCTTTTCTGTTTGTTTGTAGAATCTGTCTCGCGAGTTGAAGTAGCCTTGTTTGAACCTCTCGAACGGTACGATTAGCCCGTTCATGCTGAGGCTCTGTACCGTTTTATCGAGGCACTTGTCATAGTCAAACCTTTCAGTGCAAACCAAGGTGTCAGCAAAGTCGAATAAAACAGCCTTTGCAATCAATCGAATGGACCTTCCGTCACGTGAGATATTGGTTGAGTACTTCTGTAATAAAGGCTAAACATTATACGTCGCTTGTCCTCAACCATGCGTTCCTTGAATTTACTTGGGTTGTTTTGTCATGTTGCCACCATCAGGTAACCCAGCCCAGTGCTGACGTACATGGCAACGATTAAGGCTACTGGCGGGCGCCACTGCGAAGTGGCAAAAGAGTTGGCAACGGTAACTTTCGTGGTAACGATGAAAAAGGGATGATGTTTAAAGCTCATTCTTCTTCTTCGTCACATTCTTCGCATTCTTCGCATTCATCGTCAGAGTCTTCTTCATCAGGCGTCCTTGTCACCCCACAGTGACCGTTGTCAACTGATGATTAAAGCTTTTCACTAATAGAAAGCGGGCGAAAAGATTTAGGTGTCTCTCTTTTGACCTTGAGTCTTCAGGTTTGAAAGAGCCTGCAGAAGTGTCGAGGGTGTCAAGCTGATGAGCGTGCACAGAAAAGGCGTTAATCGTGCGGCTATTGCGTCTTTGGTCTTTGGCAGGGTCGTCTATGCGGTGAACTGGTACAGCTTGGCCGCGGTGTTCTTCCTAATAAAGTCTGAGTTGAATCAGAATGTTTCAGGTCTGGGTTTAGTGATATCAACGTTCTTCGTTGGCATTGGGCTTTCCCAAGTGCCAGGAGGGATTCTCGCTGCCAAGATTGGTCCTCGACTGACTGCGATATTTGGAACCGCTATTGCGTCTCTGGCTGTTCTGTTGACTGGCCTTGCGGGTAATCTGGTTGAGATAGCGATCCTTCGGTTTTTTGTCGGGTTCGGTATGGCTTTTGTATTTGCTCCTGGTGTTACCCTCATGACTAGGCTTCTTAGGGAGGGGTCGGAAGGGTTGGGTGTGGGCATCTATAATTCTGCTTTCAGTTTGGGGGGTGTAATAGGACTATCGGGATGGAGCGTGCTCGCAACTGTGGTCGGGTGGAGGATCAGTTTGATCATAGGCGGATTGCTTGGTTTGTTCACGTCTGTTTTGCTCTGGGTTCTGGTACCGGAGGATAGTCGA
>DASPTR010000073.1:0-3173 GCA_035623315.1 Candidatus Acidiferrum sp.
CGTGACCTGCATGATCAGGTAGCCGAACCGCTTGAGTCCTCTTTCAAACTCTGTTTCAGGCCTCCTCGCCACGAGAGCCTTGGCGATCTTTCCGTACTCCGTAGAGCCTCCCGTTTTTACAACGACCGCAACGCCTGAACCGCTCACCACTGAAGTCCCCATAAAAAGATAGTTGCGCCACTCAGTTATCGTGGGAACACATTCGGGAGCTACTGGAGGCATTGTTTTCTCAACGGGAAAAGATTCACCCGTCAGAGCCGACTGATCCAGGTAGAAGTCTTTGCTGTTCATCAGCCTCGAATCTGCGGGAATTATGTCACCAGCGGTGAGGGTGACCACGTCACCGGGGACGACGTCTGAGAGTTTGATTTCAACTTTTTTCCCTTCTCTAATCACGGTAACGGTAGTTGCAACTCTTTGTCTGAGTTCTTCAGCTGCCTGTTCAGCCCTGGACTCCTGAAAGAAAGTGAGAGTTACACTGAACAGTACTATCACGAGAATGATTACTGTATCTGGCCAGTCTTGGTTTGCGCCAGATATCAGACTTGCAAGGAGGAGTATTATAACAAGCGGATTTTTGAAATTGAGAAGGAACTTGACGATCGCTGTCCTTTTCTTCTGTTTCGCTACTTCGTTTGGCCCGTACATTTCAAGATGCTTGGCAGCCTGTTCCGACGTAAGCCCTGAAGGAGAGCTTCCTAAGTCGGCAAGAACATCCTCTACAGGCTTGCATAGGATCTCTTCGTTGCCTAAGAGCTGTGCCTCGCTCGCGGTTTTCCCTGTTTCGTCTTTAGAAACGGATTCTCCGCGGTCACTTTTTTCGCTGGTCATAATGAGTCGCACAGGAGTGTTGCTGTGAACGCCGAATTTTTAGAAGTTGAATGCACAGTCATGGCTTATAATAGTTTCTAGAATGACGCATGAATGCAATTGATTAGAGCGTACCCTGACTTTCCTGGGCTTGCCTCAGTCTAGCCGCCTGGAGATCCGTGAAATGGAACGTTTTTCCATAGCACATCCCACCAGTCATCTTCTGTGATGGTTTCTCCGCAGACTATGATTTCCAGCATCGCCTTCAGAAGTTCATGATGTCTCTTCTCATCCGCCAATATTGCTTCCAGAAGCAGTTTGACTTTGCTGTTTTTAATCGTGGGCACGACTTTATTCAGTTTTTCAATCAACTCGGCTTCCAGTTCTATGTGCCTTTCCACGAGTTTCCTCTGTTCATCTAAGTGTTCCTGCTGGAGGGCCTGTGAAGTGGTCGTCATCAGCTTAATGGCTGAAGCATAAAGCTCTGCGTGCTTCACAGAGTCCAGTGATATGCCCTTCAAGACCCCTTTCACAGAGGGATTGTGAATGTTTACCAATGCGTTGTTTAACGATTTGACAATCTCGTTTTCTATCACAATTTGTTTCTTCATGAAAGAGACAAGTTGGTCGTTTGAACTCAAGATGCTTTTTCCTCCGTGGTTTAGACCATATTAGGCAGTGTGAATAAGTCTTTCGGCAATTCTTCTTCCTAGTTCTCGACACTTGTCCAATCCTGCCGCGTCTGGAGTGTACTTGATCAGAAGCGGAGGTTCAAGCACGCTCATCTCAAACTTGTTCTTCATTATCTCGAGGACCAGCTTGGGTGCTTCTCCGCTCCAACCGTAAGAACCGAATGCAGCGGCTAGTTTTCCTTTTAAGTTCACATTTTTCTCTGCTGCTTCTTCGAACAGTCTCTTCATTTCGGACGTCATGTCGTGATGATAGGTTGGCGTCCCTATGGCCAAAGCATCGAACTGGCTTAGCAGTTCAGCATCCACGTGGTAGCTGAGCTCAACGTCTATTCCCTGCAACGTTTGGGCGGCGTCCACTACGGCTTTAGCCATCTTTTCTGTGTTTCCAGTTTGACTGTAGTAAAGGACGAGAATTCTCGACAACGCTAGCGCCTCCGTTTTTGCTGTGAATCTGATGTTTAATGATGGACCTAATTTGGCTTTCGCTGATCCTTCGAATTCAAATACCGAAAACACGTTTTAGGGTTGCTTCATAAACTCGACAAATTCTTCGGCTGTTCGTGTCTCTAAGACATAGTTGGTCTTTTTCTCGTCGCCGATTGTCGAATGAGGTTTCAGTCCGTAATCGTGTCCAGGGTATACCTCGACATTATCATCGAGTTTCATCAACTTGTGAAATAGACTATCGTACATGCTCTCAGGGTTGCCGCCTGGAAGGTCTGTTCTGCCGCACTCGCCTACGAACAGCGTGTCGCCAGTCAAGAGGAGTTTACCGTCAATCAACAAGCATATGCTGTCGGGCGTGTGGCCGGGCGTATGAATGACCTTGATCGTGGTTTTTCCGATTTTTATCAGATCTTCGTCGATTACGCTCACGTCTTTGTGTACGCTGGACAGCCTGTGCGCGACCAGTTTTGCGTGCGAAGCGTTCATTACTTCCTCGTTTCCTGCAGTGTGATCTGAGTGATGATGAGTGTTGATAACGTATTTCACCTTGTAGCCATGGTCCTTCACCTGCGCGAGTATTTCATCTGCGTTGAAGCTTGGATCTATA
Source organism: Candidatus Acidiferrum sp. (assembly GCA_035623315.1). Taxonomy (GTDB): domain Archaea; phylum Thermoproteota; class Bathyarchaeia; order Bathyarchaeales; family Bathycorpusculaceae; genus DASPTR01. Next base: position 2,557 of record DASPTR010000073.1, read on the forward strand.
ACTGCAGCTTCTTTGCTTGCTTCGTCGCCGACGATGTAGGAGAAGTTGTCTCCGTATTGTTTGACCTGTCTGAAGAACATGTGGGTCACCCTATGAAATTAGAGTCTGCTTTTAAAGGATTCTGGCGCAAGAACACGAAAAGCTCTTTTTGCGGTGCAAAATGATGTTGTGCTCATTTGCGAATGTACTGCTCGATTGGCAGGCGCTCCAGTCTCATTCCGAAGCTCGTGAGGCTCTTCAAATCCTCAACGCAGCCTATGCTCGCATCTATGTTGTGGTGTACAGGATGGCCCCACATGAACTTTGGGTCAAGGTTAAACTGCAATGGAACTTTCGTGGCTATGCCGTACTTCTCGCTGAGGCCCTTGACCACTAGGTCCTTGGCACAAGCCATCCGTGTCGTCGTATAGCTCTTAAGCAGTTCTGACGCCCCGAAGGCTCCGATGCCGTGCCACAAAACTGCGTCTTCGGGCGAAGCGAGACTGTAGAGAAAGAACTGAGGCGACGAAGGAGTTTCAGAATAATGGTAAGAGCCAAGCTTCTCTCCGTCTACGGTGAGGTTGTCGTCAGCCTGCGCGACGCTGACGTCACTTGGGTCCATGGCGTTCGGATATAGC
>DASPTR010000074.1:0-2653 GCA_035623315.1 Candidatus Acidiferrum sp.
CCCAGGCGGATGGCAAATAATAGGCAGGACTCCACTCAGGCTCTTCGATCTCAAAGTCAAACCTCCCGCACTCTTGAGCCCCGGTGACACCGTGAACTTCAGATCGATCTCAGAGGACGAATACGAGGCGTTGGCCGGAAAGTGAGAGGTTGACAGGACTTTTTCGCGTTCTAAAGTCTGGATTGTTCACCACGGTCCAGGATTCTGGGAGGTTTGGATATCTCAGATACGGCGTGCCAGTGTCTGGGGCGATGGACCAGTTTTCGCTCGTTGCCGCCAACCTTCTAGTTGGGAACAAGCCAGGCGATGCATGTCTCGAAATGACCCTCATCAGTCCTGAACTACTGGTTTTGAATGAGATGCAGATCGCTGTAACAGGTGCACCCTGTTTCCCGAGTATCAATGAGGAGATTGTAACGATGTGGCGGACCTTGAAGGTGAAGAAAGGTGACGTTGTGTCTTTTGGCAATATGCAGAACGGATGTCGAGCTTATCTTTCAGCGAGAGGCGGCATCAACGTGCCACTCGTACTCGGTAGCAGGTCCACGTATGTGCGGGGCGGCTTTGGCGGATTGGATGGCAGACCGCTCAGGAATGGTGACGTAATTGAGAGTTTCAGTGTCCAGCCTCCAAGCGTCGAGTTCTTTATGCCAACGAAACTTGTGCCTCAGTTCTCTGATGAAGTGGAGGCGCATGCAGTTCTAGGTCCTCAGGCAGACATGTTCACGGATGCTGGCGTTAAGACGTTTCTATCTTGCCCGTTCAAAGTCACCTCCGAGGCTGATCGTATGGGATACAGACTTGACGGGCCGCCGATTGAGCACAGTGGAAGTGCTGATATTGTTTCTGATGCTTTGCTACCAGGTGCCGTGCAGGTTCCGAAGAATGGCAGGCCTATTCTGGTGATGCAGGATGCTCAAACTACTGGTGGCTATCCTAAGATTGCTGCGGTGATAAGTTCTGATCTTTCAGCGCTTGCTCAGGCGAAGCCTGGTTGTCCAATCAAGTTTTCCAAAGTCTCGCTGAGTGAGGCTCAGGAGAGATCGAGGGAATTCCTTAAGCATCTCAAGAGTTTAAGTAATATGCTTGTGGGAGATTAGTAGTCAGTTGAAAGCCGGTGTAAGGAGTTGTTGTCATGGTGGTAAGTGCAGGAGTTCACAAAAAAGGCGCCTTTTCACTCACTGATGGTTTGAAGAGTGTCAAGAACAAGAAGGCTTTCGGGGAAGCTGGGGCGATCGCCGTTTTTATCGGCGTGGTCCGAGGAAAAGCTGCAAAGAATGGAAAGGTTCAGAAGTTGATTTTGGAGGCGTATGAGGAGAAAGCGAATGAAGTGCTAGCTGGCATCTGCAACGATTTGCGGAAGAAACCCGGCATTGTTGACGTTCAGATTCATCATTTGCTCGGCGAATTTGACGTGGGCGAGGATCTTGTGTACGTTTTAGTCGCTGGGTCTCATCGCGGAAGCGTTTTTCCTGTTTTGGAGGAGGCCGTCGATAGGTACAAGAGCGAAGCTCCGATCTTTAAGAAGGAACTTGTCATAACTGGCAAGGGGAAGAAGAGCGGCTATTGGGTTTCGGAGGGAGCTCACACCTAATATTGCTGGCCTGACTATCCTCGTTATCGCTTACACTCGACGCCGCAGTTTGGACAGGCTGGCTTCTTGAATACAAACCCCACTTTTGGGCAGCATGCTTCACAATAGACTTTCTTGCAAGATGGGCATTGCCAACCTGCAGGCTTCATGAAGCTTCCTATTTCTCTTCCACATTTGGCGCAAAAACCTTTGACCAAACCCACCGTCTCTGGATCATGCTACTTTCGTGGGTCAAATAAGATTATTGGTTCTTTCTATCTGCTGAAGTCATCAATGCACGCAAGTCCTCTCGATGTTGTAAAGCTAAATACTTCCATGATTTTCACCTATTGATCAGGGGAGAATGTGAAATGATAAACGTGTATGCCAAGAATGCTGGGGGTGTCTGGTTCGCTGTTGCTTTTCAAGGCGAAGAGATTTTTGCCACGAATTTCGGCACGGATGGAAAAATCGTACTTGATGGCTTGCTTCGGAGCATTCCGTTTGATGTTCCGTTTCAGAAGATTGAGACGGCTACGCGATTCGCTGAGCGTGCAATCGCATTATTGAAAGATCTCTTTGATGGAAAAGGCGCTTCTGAGAATCTTTCCTTTGCTATGCAACATCTTTCAGGTTACACACAAAAGGTGCTGAAAATCACTTCCTTAATTCCGTTGGGTTACGTAGCATCTTATGGTTCAGTCGCTAGTGTCGCTGGAGGAAGTCCCAGAGCTGTTGGACGCGTCATGGCTCTGAACCCATTTGCACCTGTCATTCCGTGCCACAGGGTAGTCGGTTCTGACCTCAGCCTAGTTGGCTATGGTGGAGGGCTCAAGATGAAGCTGGAGCTTCTGAAACGTGAGAGGAGGGGCTATGATTCGGAGCGAGAAATTGCGGTTGACCATGAACGATTGAGGGTTTTTCCTGTCGAGTTCGTGTTGAAGAAGGTGAGCAAAAGATAAATGGCAGTTCATTTCAAACGGCAATGGACAATGTGGGATGGCTTGAATGGTTAGGCGTGGAATCTACGTTGGGAGATTTCAACCCTTTCATTTGGGACATCTGCATGCGATAAGCGAT
>DASPTR010000075.1:0-5061 GCA_035623315.1 Candidatus Acidiferrum sp.
GAGGCCCTTAAGACGATAAAGCCCGATGCCAAAACCAAAAACGTCGATTCAGCTGCCAGGAAAGTAATAGCAGACGCAGGCTACGGCGAACATTTCGTTCACGGCTTGGGTCACTGAGTAGGCCTAGAAATCCACGAAGGACCGACACTGAGCTCGCTGAGCAAGGATAAACTGTCGATCGGAAACGTGGTGACTGACGAACCAGGCATATACCTCGCAGGCTACGGCGGAGTCCGCATAGAAGACACAGTCTTGGTGCAGAAAGAGAAAGCAAAATGTCTGACAAGTGCTATCTACAACTTGGAAGCCGACTCCTGAGTCCCAACGTGCACAGCCATAAAATAGCCCCTTAGGCAATGCTAAGAACGCTCGACCGGATTAACCCGCCGCCTTCACAATTCATTTTTCATGGAGACTGAAAGAATCAGGGCATAATCAAGTGACACCCTAGGCAAAAAAGCCCTAGAAAATGTATCTTTTGATAGAATTCTATAGGATGGGGTTCTAAAACCGAGGAAATATTTAAAAGCAACATGTTAATGTATTAAGAAAAATGCGAGGAGAATGGTAAGGTTAGAACTTTTTATCCCTTCTCTCCTTTCTCCCAAGAATGAGGGGCTTACCATTCTCCCGCATAATTTTAGCATCTTTCAGCACTTATAGCTTATGGAACAATCTTCCATTTAGTGTAACATCTGAGAGACAGCGAAGACAGGTCATATTGGGTTTTTTCTGAAACTCGCGTCGTTATGCAATTTCGCTAATTGGTGTCCCCCTAGGTAGTTGAGGCAAAGTTTTTTGATTTTTGTGCTGTTCATGGGAAATGATTAATAAGGTTTGTTACAATTTCATCGAATAGGTCTAGGTTGGTCATGATCAGGGTCTTAGTCTTATATGATACTGTTGGTGGAAACACCGAGAAAATGGCTCTGGCAGTAATGGAAGGCATCACGGAGGTTGAAGAGGTTGAAGCTGTTTTGAAGAAAGTTGATGATGTGGACCTTGACGATTTGGAGGGTGCCGATGGAATTATCATTGGCTCGCCGACTTTTTATGGACTTATGTCGGGCAAACTTAAGACTCTCATTGACAAATCCGTAGAAATCCATGGCAAACTCGCTGGAAAAGTTGGAGGCGCCTTCACATCTTCGGGCGGAACCGCCTCAGGAGCAGAAACAACGCTGCTTTCAATTTTGGAGGCGATGCTTATACATGGCATGATTGTTCAAGGTCGATTCGAACATGAACATTATGGTGCTGCCGCCGTAGGTGCGCCGGACAAAAAGGCCGTTGAAAGCTGTAAAGACCTCGGACGAAGCGTCGCAAGTCTAGCAGTGAAGGTGGGTAAGCGAAAGGCATAGCATCAACACGAATGAGTCTAGCCGAATCGGCAAGAAAACGCACAAAAATTAAGGTGCGCTTTGGGGAGTCAGATTTCAGTGGGCAAGTAACCGCAGAACAAAACACTGAAATGATGGGCCCGGGGCGATTTGAACACCCGACCAACAGGTTATGAGCCTGGCGCTCTAACCGGGCTGAGCTACGGGCCCCTGATTATCTGCTTTGCTCGGCTTTTTTCAAGTTGATAGTTGCATTTCTTTTCAGATATATACGTTTTCCACTGCCTCAGCTTCCAAGACTCGGTTCTTTCCACGTGCATTGAAAGATTTAAAAAGCCCTTATCCTCAAAGAGTAGACCTTCAAGGGAGAAATAATCGTGGAGCTCAAAGTCTTCACTCTTCCAAGCTGCTCCAGCTGTCCTTTGGCCAAAGCAATTGCTTCGGAAGTCGCGAACAAGCTCAATATAACGTATAAAGAGGTCAACATGGCGACTCCTGAAGGATTTAACGAAGGAAAAACCTATGACATACTCAGCGCGCCAAGCATAGCTGTGGATAGCGAGGTCATAATCAGAGGAGGGCTTATCTCGAAACAGAGACTTGAGGATGAGGTTCTGAAACGGATAGAAAAGTGGAAGGAGAGAGCTTTAAAAGACAACACGGAACCCAAATGAATACTGGTGTTCCGGCTGTTTTCTCCACTTTCCAGCAGGAAAGAGCTATCCCCCTGTCCGCTCGTAATGAAACAAGTACTCTTGGGCGTATCCTGCGAATTCTCCGAAGTACGTTCGGCCGAACATGCTCAGTTTCTCATAGTCGGAACCTGCCAATGATTCTTTTTCTCTGAGTCTCGCAATGAACTCCCTGGAGAAATGGGCCGCATAATGTCTAAGAATGGCACGCCTTATCCAAACGTCAACTGGAAAGCTTTGAAGCTTTTCCAAGGAGAAAAGCAGGATGCAGTCTGCAGCTTTGGGGCCTACTCCTGGGAGACTCATTAGTTCACGTTTTGCCTCTTTGTAGTCCATTTTCCTTAAGTGATCAAAGTCAACGTGGCTTTCAGCGACTGTTCTTGCGGTTTCCTGGACGTATTTTGTCCTGTATCCTAGTCCACACTGGAGAAGGTCATTCAAGGATGCTCGGGCCAGATTCTCAACCGGCGGGAACGTGTAGAAGTCAAATCCATCAAAGCGGACTTTGTCTCCGAACCTGCGAGAGACATTGAACAGCATATGCTTTATGGCCGCGATGTTCTTGTAAGTTGCGCAGATGTATGAGATCAGACATTCCCAAGGATCCTGGCGTAGAATCCTTAAGCCACTGAAAATTTCAACGGCTCGTTTTATGTATCGATCTTTGCAGATTCTTGAATAAACATTGTCCAGCTCATCATTTAGGCCGAAGTATCTTTTGGCAAAATCGCTGTCTACATTTTCGATCTCCAAAATTCCACTTGTTTGCCGACTCTTGAAAACTCTGTCACTTGCAACGCCGTACCACCATTCACCTTTCTTTTCCCATCTGAAAGCTTGTCCGCAACATAGAGTGACTCCCAAATTGAACGGGTTCGACGGATCTACCTTTATTTTCATGTGCGGTCTCCTTTTTCAAAGGGTACTTTGTTCGGAAGGGCTCTCTATCGCTTGCCCCATTAGGCTTCATCCACAAACTTCGTAGGTTTCGGAATTTCAGGAGGCAGGCCTTTTCTCATTCGGATCTGTCTTATTATCTCCTCAGCCATTTTTCCTGGCACTTTTTCCCAATGATCAAAAGTGGTTTGCCAGAAAACGCGGCCAGATGTGGAAGAACGTAATTCAGCTGACAGACCTAAGGCTTCTGCGACTGGGAGATAACCTCTTATCAAGCTTATGGGTCCCCTATTTTCCGTAGTCAGTATTCTTGTCCGTCTTGAAGCCAGGATATTTGTGCATTTGCCGAACCATTTTATCGGAGTAGACAATTCAATCTTGTAAGTTGGTTCGAGCAGAATCGGTTCTGCAGTCAGGAAAGATCCCAAGATTGCTCGACTGATTCCTCGCTCGATTTGCGTCGGTTCCCTCAGTTTCGGTTCTGCCTGAAGTTTGACGTCTACTAGGCTGACCTTGACAGTTCTAAGTGGCTGTCCACACAAGGGTCCATTTTTGCATGCCCACTTGAAGCCGGAGATGATGCTATCTCTTGCTTCGGTTGGGACACTTGCATTTTTCGTAGCGTCTATGAGCTTGTTTGAGTACTCGTCTATTGCCCAAACGTTTCTTTCGTTTTCTTCAGCTGCCAATTGCGGGGTCTCCTTGCTTTGTTCTGCTCGAACCTTGAAACTGTTCAGTTTATTAGGGCTCTTGGCCAAGACGATCGTGCCTTTCCCCGCAACGCTCTCTCTGTAGTCTGTCGTTGGTTGGGAGGATGTAATTTCTGCGCCTCTACTGTAGTCTTTCAGGAATTTCATGGATGTTTCCAGATGGAGTTCGCCCATTCCACTGAGTTGGTATTCACCGGTTCTTTCGTCGATCTTCATGTCAAGGTTTGGGTCTTCTACAAGAAGTCGATCCAATGCCTTGTTCAACAGTGGAAGGTCTTTAGGATCATCAGGTTCAACGGTTACGGTTAACACGCGTTCAGAAGCATATCTCATGTCTTCGAAGGGAACGGCATTATCCTTATGCCCGTAATCAATAACGGTTTCGCCTGCTCTTGCTAAGTCCATCCCTGACAAAGCGGCTACGTTTCCTGCGGGAATCTGACTGACGGCTTCTCTGAAGGCACTCATGCACATGAAAACTTGCTTTATGTGATATTCTTTCTTAGCTTCGACCAAGTATACGTGGTCTGCTTCTTTCACTGATCCTGAGAAAAGTCTTCCTGTTGCGATCGTGCCAATTTCTGGGTGTACTTGAACACTAGTTATGCACATTGTCGTAGGACCATCGTCATCGCAATTGATCATTGCCCTGCCTATGGTCGAATTCAGCTTCCCTCTCCAAATCTTTGGGATTCGGTATTCTTGGGCCTCAACAGGGCTGGGGCAGTTCTTGACTACCGTGTCAAGTATTGCTGTGTGCAAGGGAAGCATTTTCGAGAGGGCTTGATGTTCACCTTTCTTGCAGCTCTCCATGAGATCATTGAATTTCAATCCTCTCTGCTTCATCATCTCAACCGTGAACCCCCACTTGTGTAAGGCTGAACCCAAGACTATGCTCTCTCTTGCCGCATCGGCTCTCCACTTCTCTTTGAATTGGCGTTCTGCATAAATTTCGATCAGAGCGTTAAATTCAGCCGCTATGTGCGCAAGCTTACTCTGAATCTGATCGGCGTTAAGCTTCAGCTCATTGATTAGCCGATCGATCTTGTTTATGAAAATGACAGGCTTGACTCTCTCCTCCAACGCTTGGCGTGTCACAGTCTCAGTTTGGGCCATCACCTCTTCAACTGCATCCACTACTACGATCACTCCGTCCACGGCCCGCATTGCCCTCGTCACCTTTCCCGTGAAATCCACGTGGCCGGGCGTGTCAATCATGTTGATCACGTATCTGGAGCCTTCGGTTTCATGAAGCAAAGAAACATTAGCGGTCTTGATCGTAATTCCTCGCCTTTGTTCTTCTTCAAGATAATCAAGGGCCCTGGCTGAGCCAGCCACTTGCCATGACAACAATCCAGCTTCGGCCAACACTGAATCGGTCATCGTCGTCTTACCATGATCGATGTGAGCAACAACACCGAC
>DASPTR010000076.1:0-4129 GCA_035623315.1 Candidatus Acidiferrum sp.
GTGTCTACGAATACGTCCTCGACACTTTGGAATCCGTCCACGACATCCTTTTCTCGTCGGAATATCCTGATCGTCTTCATTCCAATAATGTTCTGTTGTATGTATGAGGTCAGTCTTCCCAGTATTAGCTGCATGTTTCTGAAAAGAGGCATCGTGTCGACCCAGAGGCGTGCAGTGAAATAAAAGATCAGTGGCATCGTTGCCATGGAAATCAGGGTCATTATTGGGCTGATTGGATAGATTATGACGATGATGATAACGGTCGTGAAGACAGCGTTGAGAATGGTGCCGAGCCATGTTCTCAGAAAAGCGTCTACTAGCTGAAGATCAACGGTGGCTCTGGACGTGAGATCGCCGACACCCCTAGAATCGTAGAAGCTGAAAGACTTGCCTTGGAGCGAGCTGTAGTAGTCCGTTCTTATGTCTCGCACGATATACTGAGACATTACTCCGTGAATGTAAAGCAAGACAAAGTTTGAAATAGCGTAGCCTATTCCCGCCAGGAAAATGATCAATAAATAACCAGTCAGTAGACTCGTGTCTGTCGGCGGTCCGATGACTTTGATTATGATAAGAGTCGTGTACAGCGGTTCCAACGAAAACAGAATTGATCTCACCAAGGCGAGAATCACGATTGCGGCTATGAACCAATAGTATCTCCGATGATACCGCATCAGTCTTCTGAAAGCCGATATGGATTGAGTGAAGCCTTTTTGCGGTTTAAGCGACTTGGCATAGTCCAGCAGAGGCTTCGATATGCTCATAGCTCTCTTGGCATAGTCGAAAGAGTTTGAATTGATATAAGCATTTTCAAACGATATTCGATTGTTTAATCAGTCAAAACGGACGCTTTTGACTAATAAAATCGCGTGCGCCAGAACTACATTCCTAGGTGTGGCGAGAAAAAAACAGATTAGTCACTGTGAAAAAAGTGCAATGAGATCTGTCAACTTTGAAAGTCTAGCAAGACAGCCTGCTTACGTGCCAATCGAAAGGTCTGGCAGATACGATGCGAATGAGGTTTAAGCTCGAATTCTGGTGATTATTTGTCTCAGCCTTTTGGCGAAGGCTGTTTCCAGCAGCTTGTTTGCATTGCCTATCGCTCGTTCGATTTTTGGATCGTATGGAATTTCCCCCAAGAAAGCGAGGTGCAACTTCGAAGTCTGTTGTTTCAAACTTTCGTTAGGGATCATTTTCATGTTTTCCACGATGCCAACGATTTGAATCTTCAATTCCTTCAAAAGGGTTGCTAGTTTTCGAACAGTTTCGAAGGCCAGTCGTGAAGGTGTTGTCACTATTAGGATTCTGACGTTTTTCACGAGTCGTAGGAGATCGAGTGTTGCGTCTCCGATACCTGGTGGCATATCTATGATCAAGAAATCGAGCTTTCCCCACTTTGTGACTGAAAGCAACTCGATCAAAACGTTCGAAACGTCAGCACCTCTTAGAGGGAGGACGTGCTCACCTGTGTAGTAGACTATTGACATGTATTTCAAGCCGTGTACGTTTGGCGGGACGAGTCCATTGTCTTCTCTGGGTTGAACGTCTTTGATCCCCAAAATTAAGTGCGTAGATGGACTGGTAAAGTCAAGGTCGAAGAGTCCCACGGTGTAGCCTTTCTCGGCTAACGTGAGAGCAAGCGTTGAGGCAACGAGGCTTTTTCCGACACCTCCTTTCCCGCTTGAGATGGCAATGATATTTGCTATTCGCTTCACTCTTTCGCTTATTATCGTGGTTCGGGGGTCGACCAAGGTTCACTTCATCCCCTTTATGGTTTCAAGCCAGACTCCACGTCCGCGGATTATCTCAAAGTCTGGGCTTCCACACTTTGGACACTTGATGTACGAGTGTGCCACTTCTGGAACAAAGTGAATGGCTTCTGCCGAATCTGGATTCAACTTGTTCTTGCTAAACGGCCACTCGTGACCGCAGCCTCTGCATTTCAGTTCGCCTTCTTCCGTTTCGAGGGCAAACGTTGCTTTTTGAAACTTGGCCGGCTTGAGCTGCGAAAGTGCAAAATCGAATATGTCTCCTTCTATTTGTTGCATTTCCCCGATTTTTATTCTCACTTCGGTGACTTCTTTCAATCCTTCCTTCTCGGCGACCTTTGAAGCAGCAGTTATCACTGCTTCAGCTAGAGCCCATTCATGCATGAAAAACTCTAAATTGCGTAAAATAATTTAAGGATATTGCGAAGCGAACGCTTCTACTTGTTCGTCACATACTCGTGAATTGCCTGTGCCGCCTTCTTGCCTGCTCCCATGGCACTTATGACCGTGGCTTCCCCCGTGACTATGTCGCCGCCTGCGTAGACCCCGTCGATGCTTGTCTTGCCGTTTTCGTCCGTTATTATCGTTCCCCATTTCGTGACCTGCAAGCCTTCAGTGGTGCTTTGTATGATCGGGTTCGGTGTTCTTCCGATCGCAACTATGACGGTGTCAGTGTCCATAACAAATTCTGAACCTTTGCACGGCACGGGTCTTCTTCTCCCTGAATTGTCTGGGGGTCCGAGTTCCATGCAGATACATTCCATGGCTTTGACCCAGCCTTTCTCGTCGCCCGTGAATCGTGTCGGAGCGGCCAAAAACTTGCACACGATGCCTTCTTCTTCTGCGTTCTCAATTTCCTCCTGCCGAGCTGGGAGTTCATCACGTGAGCGTCGGTATACAATGCAGACTTCTTCGGCGCCGAGGCGTAGTGCTGAACGTGCCGAGTCCATGGCCACGTTGCCTCCGCCGATGACCACGACGTGCTTGCCTATTCGTATGGGCGTGTCAGTAATTGGAAAAGCGTAAGACTTCATCAGGTTGACTCTGATCAGAAATTCGTTTGCGGAGTAGATGCCGCCTAGGTTCTCTCCGGGCACACACATGAAAGCGGGTAATCCTGCTCCTGTGCCGATGAAGACCGCGTTGAACCCTGTTTTCAAGAGTTCTGGGATCGTGTGGATTCTTCCTATGAGGTATCCAAGCCGAAGGTCTGCACCGAGCTTCTCGATATAATCAACTTCTGATCGGACTATACTCTTAGGCAAACGGAATTCAGGAATCCCGTAGACCAACACGCCGCCAGGCAGATGCAACGCTTCAAACATCACGACTCGGTGTCCGCGTCTTGCGAGATCTGCAGCGACGGTGAGCCCAGCAGGCCCGGCGCCAACAACCGCGATTTTCTTGCCTGTCGATGAAGCAGTTTTCTGGGCTTTGACTTTGCCTCTGTCTCTTTCCCAGTCGGCGAGCCAACGTTCGAGTCTTCCGATGCTTACCGGTTCGCCGACTTTGCCCATGATGCATCCTTTTTGGCACTGCTCTTCTTGGGGGCACACTCGACCGCAGATCGCTGGAAGAGCGTTTTTCTCCTTGATCTTACTGATTGCCTCTTCGTATTTTTTTTCTTTCATCAGTTTGATGAATTCTGGGATGCTGATTCCAACCGGACATCCCGGCACACATTGAGGCTTGGGACACTGCAGGCAACGGTTTGCTTCTTCAAGTGCTTGCTCCTCGGTGTAGCCCAAGGCGACCTCATTGAAGTTTTGCCTCCTCTTTTTTGGCTCCTGCTTGGGCATGGGCACTGCTTCTTTCTTAGGCTTCGGTTTGGGTTTACTTTCGGTCACAGCCACAGTCTCCTTGCCTTTCCCACAGGATCGAGCTCAATCTTTCTTCGGGCAGGAACATGCGTTGTCTGCTCACCAGCTCGTCGAAGTCTACTTTGTGTCCGTCGAATTCGGGTCCATCGACGCATCCGAACATCATTTTTCTATCTACCGTCACCCTGCAGACGCCGCACATTCCCATGCCGTCTACCATGATGGGCGTCAGAGCGACGATTGTTGGGATGCAGTGAGGTCGTGTGAGTTCCGAAATGTCTTTCATCATGATGACTGGTCCTTGGGTTACGCAGCGATCAAACTTCTCTTTTTCGAGGATTTCCTTTAGGAAGCCAAGTCCCTTGTGGCCTTTTGACCCGTCATCAGTTGCCACGTAGAATCTGTCGCTGGTGGTCTTCATTTCGTCTTCGAAGAAGAGCAGGTCTTTTGTTCTTGCTCCGACGATAGTGGTCACGTTGTTTCCAGCTTTCTTTAGCGCTCGAACTTGCAGAAGCATGGGGGCGATCATCACGCCTCCTG
>DASPTR010000077.1:0-3190 GCA_035623315.1 Candidatus Acidiferrum sp.
TTATCCCTTGAACGTGCCTACGCCAGAAGGGCTCGACAAGCTAAAACTCGTTGAATGGCGAAAGATTGAAACTCATTCGCAGCGATCGCGTGATGAAAACAAACCTTATCCCAACTTAGATCATCAGTTTGGTGCCTTCAAGCACGGTTTTTCCGTCAAACTTAACTCTGGCTTCAGTCATACAGGCCCACCATCCACGACTTCCAACCGTTCGATTCTTGCCGCCCTTGTCTTCGTTACCGCCGATTCCTACGGTGACGCTGCCTAAAACCTTGTCATCCTGTCTGAAACCGGGCTTTAAACATGGATTCAGGCCCAGACCGAAGAAACCAAACTTGTCGTCGTCGCCCTGAGTGGACTTTAGGTACTCCTCGAAGCATTCAACGTCCCTTGCTGCTGAATACCTCTCGATTTTTCCATGATGAAAATGAAGCGTTAACCCTTCGATTTTTTTGCCCCCATGGACGTGAACAGGTAGATTGTAGACAGCGACACCTTCAGCAGTGTCTTCGTCTGGTGCAACTTCAACAAAGCCAGAAGGCAAGAACTTCACTATGCCTTTGGCCGCATCTTCTTTGGTTACGATGCTGTCCCCCTTCATGGGGTCGCGTCCTGCAAGCTCAAATTCGAGGTTCGTTCCATATGAGGTTTCGACGCTTACTCTTCGAGATTCTTTCATGATTTTGGCTAATTCGGCACTTTTCTGTGTGATCTGCTGTTGATCTGCGAGGCAGCCATCAAGCAAGACGGCTTTCCATTCGTCATAGTTCAATCCTAAAGAGGTTGCCATTTCAGGCGTTGCAATGCAGTATTCGATTCCAAGCATGCGAACTTGGCGTTTTCGTGCGATCATGCGCCAAGAATCCATAAACTTGTTCGATTCAAGATACCACATATTAGTAAGCTCCTGTTTTTCTGATGGAATCTTATTCCAGTTTATGGGCTTGCTTGGTCCTATCATGAAGATGAAAGCGTCGGTCTGCTCTAACGCGGCAGCCTTAATCGGCGGCAAAGTCTCGAGGAAACTCTTCGATGCTTCCTGAAGTGACCGAATCCAATAGTTCTCATCGTTGAGAGTTATGAACGGCTGGGCTCCATTCTCAAGGCAAACAAGTGCTATCTTCGAAGCTAAGTCTACGGTGTGATTCCAGCTCTGAATCCAGACGTTTTCGCCCTCTCGTATGTTGAGACATTGAATGATCGCTTTACGTGCAAGATCAACGTTTCTTTCCATGGAAGGTCAATATAATAGTTAACCCTTGCATGTATAAAAGTGAGGAAACATCCGAATAGAAAAGTCCGTGAAGAAAGCTTAATGAGGAAGAGCACTAATTCATAAACCTGATATATAATAAGTATCAAAGTATAGTCTCGTAATCCGAGTAATTTACTCGCTACGTGATAAAACTAACCGTAACATAATCCCATAGGAGGTACATACTCACGGGTTCATCACAAGCGTTTACGATAAAGTACGTTACACAAGCGAAGTTTGACATAGAAGGCGTGGTCGAAAAACCAGACGTCATCGGAGCAGTTTTTGGACAAACAGAAGGACTTTTCGGCCCTGAACTTGACCTGAGAGAGCTACAGAAATCTGGCAGAATCGGCAGAATAGAAATCGACCTGCATTCAAAGAACGACAAGACAACTGGCACAATAACGATTCCCACCAGCCTTGATCGTGTCTCCACGGCCCTAATTGCCGCAAGCGTAGAGAGCATCAACAGGGTCGGACCGTGTGCTGCTAAAGTGACTCTTGAAAAGATCGAGGACGTAAGAGAAGCCCGAAGAAAAGTCATAATCGACAGGGCAAAGGAAATTCTTCACAAATGGACGATCGAATCCCTGCCATCCGTGGATGAAGTCTTCAAGGAAGTCTCAGAAACCCTCAAAGTTGGCAAAGTGGAAAAGTACGGACCAGACGAGCTGCCCGCAGGACCAGAACTTCAAAGTGCAAAAGAAATAATCGTCGTCGAAGGAAGAGCTGACATAATAAACCTGATGCGATGCGGACTCTTGAACACGGTCGCACTAGAAGGAGCAAAGGTCCCGGAAACCATAAAGACTCTCACTAAAGAAAAGGAGGCGACTGCTCTGCTTGACGGCGACAGGGGTGGAGACTTGATCCTGAAAGAGCTTCTGCAGGTCACGAACGTAAAATATGTTGGCAGGGCCCCAAGAGGCAAAGAAGTCGAAGAGCTGAACTGCAAAGAAATCTTTGATGCCCTAGAAGCCAAAGTCGCAGTCGAAGACTTATTCAAACCTAAGCGGACTGAAAGGCCAAAGGTGGAGGTTCCGAAAGGGATCGCAGAAGTTGCGAAGGCCCTAGAAGGAACGTTGGAAGCCGTATTGCTTAACGAGAAGCTTGAACAGGTAGAACGAATGCCTGTCAACCAGCTGGCTGAGAAGCTTCAGGAAATCAAAGGAGTAGACACGATAATCTTTGACGGCATCATTACACAGAGAATAGTCGACGTGGCAAGCGAGAAAAACATAAAGAAGATCATTGCCTCAAGAGTGTCTGATGCAGTTAAGCCGTCGTTGACCGTTCAGCTGACGACATTCTCAGAGATCGTGGAAGGCTAACTCCCGAAGAAGTCCGTCAGCTTCTTGCTTTCTTTTTCGTTCGTTTCGCTTTCCAGTAATTGCTGTTCGTTGATGCCGAAGCTGGCCAAGATGCGTGCCGCAGCAGGAACGACTTGTTTTGTCACGTAGTATTCAACGTCTACTTCCTCATAAGTGGCAAACATGTATGGCTTGACCCTATCGTAGAGACGTCCATTGCCGCGTATGACCACGTATCCAACCTTGTCGCCTACAGATAGTTCCCACCCTTTCTTCTTCAGCATTCTGGCAGCCTCAACGTGTGCAGCTTTCACTTCATATTCTTCCACGGGTTTCGTCAGAGTTTTCCATATTATCAGATCACGATAGTCCACTCGTTTTTGTTTGAGCTCGTAGATGAATTGCTCCGCGAATTTCGCGGCTTTCGCAGGTGATTGCTCCTTGAGCACGATTTCTAAGACTTTTTCCTGAACTTTCTTAGCGACGACAGCCCAATCTCCGCGCATAACTTCTAGGCCGACGATGTCCAGCTTTCCATCTGGCAACAGTCCTGCATACCGCTTTTTTGCTTCTGTGAAGAAGATCCGCACATACTCATTGTCACGGCTGATCTCCAATCCCA
>DASPTR010000078.1:0-6305 GCA_035623315.1 Candidatus Acidiferrum sp.
TCCGAAACCAACGTGGGGAACGCTACCGTAACGACGCAGGTCCAAGTACCATTCATAGTCTTGCTCCTTTAGACCAGTCTCCCTGATTCTGCGGATAAGAACTTCCTTTTCATCTTCCCTCGCGCCGCCTGTTGAAATCTCCCCGATTCTGGGCACAAGCATGTCAGTGGACATCGCCAGTTCCGGGTGATCCCTGTGGGTTTTGCAGTAAAAAGCTTTGATTGCGGTCGGATAATCGTATACGAAGAAAGGTTTGCCGAATTCTTCAGCCAAGACTTTTTCATCATCATATCCGAAATCATCCCCCCATTTGAAACTGGAGCCTTTTGCTTTAAGCCGTTCCACCGCTTCGTTGTAGGTGATTCTTGGAAAAGGTGCTTTCACCGATTCCACTTTGGCAATGTCAGCGCCAAGCTCGGCGAATTCTTTCTTGCATTCCTTGGCGGTTCTCTGGCAAGCAGAGGCTAAGAGTTCCTCCTCGAACCTCATTAAATCGTTCATGTCGGCAAATGGCCACTCAGCCTCGATGTGCCAGTATTCAGTCAAATGTCGAATCGTCCTGCTCTTCTCAGCACGAAAAGACGGTGCAATGCAGTAGACTTTCTCCAAGGAATAGATTAGAATTTCAAGGTACAATTGAGAACTCTGCGTCAAGTACAGGTCCTGATCGAAATACTTTAAGCCGAAAAGTGTTGAGCCACCCTCCACCGCGGCCGTGATGAACATTGGCGGAGAAACCTCCACGAAACTCTGAGTCTTAAAGAATTCACGTGTTGATTCCAGTAACTGACCCCGCACTTTCATGACCAAGTTCATTTTGCGGCTGCGAAGCCACAAATGCCTCATATCCCGCAGAAATTCCTCGGTAGCCTCATCACCCTTTTTGCCGATGCCCTTAGGAATCGGAAAAGGTTCCGCCAAGCCAATGATGGAGAGCTTCTCAACAGCGATCTCGTAGCCGCCAAGAGCACGGGTGTCCTGCTTGACTTCGCCTTGAACGGATAAGGATGATTCGATCGTCAGCTTCTCGGCATCGGCCCATGCTTTGCTGTCAGCCTTGACCGTGCATTGAATAACTCCTGAAGAATCACGCACCAAGAGAAAAACGGTCTGCTTACCCTCTCTTTTGCGGTAAACCCACCCTCGAATACTGACTTCATTGTTTCCTTCATGTTTTCCTTCCAACACGTCCCTCACTGGTAGAAACCGCAAAGCAGCAAGTCTCCTTTCGTTCTGATCTTCAAAACTAAAGCATCATCCGCTTCTTAAGCTTTAAACCTGCTTGGCACGCTATTCAAACACTCGAATGCAGACGAGAAAGACGAATGCAGTGGCGAGAGCGGCCAGCATTAAAGGGCAACGAATTCTAAACATAACAAACGCAACCGAACCGTTAGAAGAACGTCGAGTAATTCTTAAATCTATAAGTAAACCGCAGTGTATCGTTGGATAATATGCAAGATTCCGCAGGAGGCAGCATCAAATTAGTGGCGCTCAAGCTGTCAGCCTTCGCAATCGTAACCGTGGTTTTTGTGGAAATCATCTTAGGCGTGGCTGCTGGCAGTCTCGCAATTGTAAGTGACGGTGTTCATGCGACGCTTGATGCCGTCACGATGTTCGTGCTCTTCTTTGCCACTCGGGCTTCGCTCAAGCCGCCAGACGAAGAACACATGTACGGACATGAGAAATTCGAATCAATCGGCGGCCTTGTCGGCGGTCTCGCGCTCACTGGCTCAGCAGTTGTAATAATGTACGAGGCCATTCTGAAGCTGTTGCGATCTGGAACGATAAACTTCAGGTTGGAATACGTGGGTTGGATTGCCATAGGCTACACTTTCTGTGTCGATTTCTTTCGGGTTCGAACAATGATGGAGGGACGAGAGAGCCAAAGCTCAGCTATGAAAGTCGGATTTTACCATTCGATTGCAGACTTGAGCTCGACGCTCATCGCGCTTATGGGATTCGGACTGGCCGCGTTAGGTGTGAATTACGGCGATGCTGTAGCATCTATGATTCTGAGCGCTCTGTTGTCCTACCTGAGCGTTAAGCTCATTTGGGGAAGCACGATGGAACTGAGTGACTCCATATCGAAAGACGTTGCGGAGAGAGTCAGAAAAGAGATCCTCTGCACAGAAGGAGTGCGAAAGTGCGAAAATCTAAGGGTTAGGAGAGCGGGAGACAAGACTTTCGTTCGAGCCACGGTGCAGGTCCCAGACTATTTGAATTTTGAGGAAGCTCACGACTTAACGTCAAAGATAGAGGAAAACATAAAGAAGGCCATCCGAAACGCGGAAGTCACGATTCACACAGAGCCTTTGAAGGCTGAGTCATCAACTGAAAAGCTGATTGAAAAACTAACGCTCGAAACTGACGGTGTCAAAGGAGTACACGAAATTGCAACGGCCTACGCTGAGGGCAAGTTGTACGTCACTCTTCATATTTACGTGGATTCTGAACTTACAGTCGAAAAAGCTGACGGCATCGCGGACATGATCGAGGACAGAATCCAGAAAAGAATAGCTGAAGTTGAAAACGTCACCGTTCACATAGAGCCAGTCAGCGACAAGAAGTGGAGAGGTCTACTGGTAAGAGAGGATGAAATAAGCAAGGTGATACATGAAGCGACAAAATCGGCGCGGGAAGTTGTTCGAATCAAAAGAATCGTAACTTACGTTGCCGGCGAGAAACGATACATCAACATAGACTGCGCTTTCACCAGTCAAACTTCATTAGAAGACGCTCACAGAATTGCGTCCGACATCGAAGAGAAAGTCCAGAACCACTTCGAAGAAACGATAGTTACCGTACACACTGAATCAGATTGAGAAAGGTCGGATCTATTCGGAGTCGTTTATCAATAGGCCCCTGCGACGAAGGCCAGCAGCCCGAAGATGAAAAGGAAAAGAACACTGTTTTTCACTTTTCTAGCGTTCTCCCTCGAATAGTTCTTGAGAAGCATGAAAGAGCAGACCACCAGCCCAGAATCTGTGAGGACTACAAATGGGATAAACCAAACAGACACAAGTCCCATCAGCCAAGGAACAGGACTCAAAGCAACGGCAAACAGAAAGAAGAAAGCAGCGAATATTGCGGCAGTCTTCTCGCCGTAACGAACAGACATGGTCCTCACGTTCCTGAGTCGATCACCCTGAACATCGACTATTCCTTTGGCTATTTCTCGGCCAGTTACCGAGAGAAAGACGATAGATGCAAAAATCAGAACGTTAGGCTCAAGGCGATTTGTTGCAGCTAGGCTTCCGTATATGAACGGAGTAGCCACGCATGCGCTGACTAGGAAATTGCCTGGCAATCCGCTTCGTTTCCACATCGTCGTGTAAGCCACGGAGATCAGCATGGCGATTATGGCTATGAGTGAGCACCAGAAGTTTGTGAAGTAAGCAGCCAGGAAACCTGCGGCAGTGAGAAAGAATGCAAATGCTAGGGCTTCTCGAGGCTTGACGGCGCCACTTGGAATTGGACGTTTCGGCTCGTTGACCGCGTCTATTTCACGGTCCCAATAGTCGTTGATAGCCATTGAAGCAGCGGTCAGCAAGAAACCAGTAAGAAAGCCGAGAACAAGTTTCAGCCAGACGCCGCTCAAATTCTTCGATGCGGCCAGTACACTGCCTATGACGACGGCAACGCCCATCATCACGCAGTTTAATGGGCGCGTCAACCGCACGTATGCTACGGGCTTTTCCATGTATATTCAAGCCTGCAAAGGTTGCGTAACGAATTCACAGAACTGGGTAATAAGATTCACGTTTAAACCAGAAAAGTTAATACGCATATTCAAATTAACTCATTAAAGTTTCGGGGATCAAGCTTTTGAATGTCAATAACGAGCCAGAAAGGCTTAGAGTGATAATTCCAGTCGGAGGAAAAGCGAAGCGTCTGCTTCCTCTGACGGCTGAAACGAGCAAGGCATGCGTACGACTTGTCAATCGGCCGATGATAGAATTCTCGCTTCTGTCTTTGGCACGTCAGGGAATCAGAAACTTCATTTTCGGAGTTAAGGGCTACACGAACTACAGGGATCTACATGACTATTTTGAGTCGGGATACGGGTTCTCTGCAAGATACGGCATAAACCCGCGAGTTCACGTGAAATATCAGCCAAACGTGGATGACCTTGGAAGTGCAGACTCTGCGAGGATAAGCATGGATTATTACAATGTCAAAGACCCAGTTTTTGCTGTTCAAGGCGACAACATCTTTGACGTCAACGTGAGAGAACTCGTTGAGTTCCATGAGAAGAAGGGGGCGGTAATGACTATCGCCTTGAGAGAAGTGCAGAATGTGGAAGGCTTCGGGATCGCTGACATAAACAAGGACCGAAGAATTTCTAGGTTTGTTGAAAAACCGTCGCCTAAGGAAGCACCCTCAAACCTTGCAAACACGGGTCTCTACATGGTTTCGCCAGAGATAAGAAAAATATTCAAAGAAAAAGGAGTCAAACAGATAATCAAGGAAGAACACCGTTTAGACTTCGGCTTCGACTTCATACCGTATCTGATAAGGACTGGCAGACCCGTCTACGGTTACACGTTAACGGGAAGCTGGTACGATGTGGGCACTCCGAGACACTATCTGGAAGCCATGCATGACATGTTAGAGGGCCGATTCTCATCGTTGACCGACTTTGGGGGAAGAATAAGCGAAAAAGAAAGAATATGGGTCCAGGGTGAAAGCACAGAGTCGATGAAGAGCAGGAAAGAAATCATCAAAAAGATCAGAGATAAGAAAATAGACATAGAAGGCGCGGTCCTCATAGGAAGACACTGCAGAATCGAAGACGGCGCCAGAATTGCCAATTCATGCATTGACAATTACACACAAGTCGGCAGGGACGCGGTGATAGAAAATTCGGCCATCATGGACAGAGTCATAATTGGAGAAAAGGCTGAGATTAGAGAAAGCATCCTGGGAAGGCACATAACGGTCCTTTCGAGCGCGAAGAAACGGACCAGCATCAAATCGACTTCAGTCATAGCAGACGACGTAACCTTGGCAGAAGGATGCAAACTCAGCGCGACAAAAATCTACCCGCACCAGTACGTGAGAGGACAATTCGAAAACCAAACAATCATGTCAGCTTAACCAAGAGCATAGTTATCGTCGGAACCATCGAATTCTCAACGCGAGTGAGTTTATTCATCTAATTCTGTGTAGATCCTGTCGAGTTTTAAGCTCGCCTTTTTGCCAGCGACTCTCAACAAGACAAAATGAAGTGTTTCATGCACAAGGATATTCTCAATCTCGCTCTCGTGCAACCCGCCGAAAACGTAGACGAGTCCGTAGCCTGTGTCAAAAACCCCGTGAATGGGGGGAAACTCGAAGATGAACTTCAACTCTTTAGCCACTTTTTTCACACATCCTCTTCTTCTATTGTGCGATCGAAATCGGACAATCTGTCTTTGCGCTTCTTATCAGAGACTTTCAGGAAACCTTTCTGTTCGAATCTCACACCGCTTGATTTCGCTAATTCTTTCACTGTTGACAGGTTTGAAAAGAATTATGAATTCATAATCAATAGTAGAACTAACCAGAACGTTTCTGACTAGCCAGGTTAGTCGTAAGTCTGCTGCAGACAGAAACGTATTATATTCTGATGCGGCATCGTCTAAATCGTGCGTTTAGCACGTGGACGTGAGAGAAGCATGGAATTCACGACTAGACCTGTAGTGATGGGAACCAACGGCATGGTGACTTCAACGCATTACCTTGCATCTCAAGCAGGACTACACTGCTTGAAACAGGGAGGGAACGCTGTTGATGCGGGGGCCACGATGTGGTTTTGCCAGACGATCTTGGAACCGCATAGGGCAGGGGTCGCAGGCGAGTGTCCTATTCTGATTTACTCGGCTGAAGAAGAGAGGGTGATAGTTGTCAACGGTCAGGGTCCAGCCGCAGGAGCAGCAACCATAGAATGGTTCGAAGAGCATGGATATGACCTGATCCCACCTGACGGTTTCTTGCCAGCCGTGGTGCCTGGAGCCTTCGACGCGTGGATAACAGCGTTGGAAAAGTTTGGATCCGAGACGCTTGAAGAAATCTTACAGCCGGCCATAGAACTTGCCGCCAAAGGTTTTCCGGTTTATCCAGAGCTTAGAAGAAGCCTGATTGGGCCAGATCAAGAAGTCGGCTTAGGCGTGGTTGAGGGCAGAATCAAGACGGCACCATTGACCGTCGCTGAAAGATTCCTCGGCGAATGGCCCTCCTCAGCGAATACGTACCTCAAGAATGGCCAAGTGCCCCAAGTTGGAGAGGTCATCTGCAATCCTGACTTGGCCCACACCTTAGAA
>DASPTR010000079.1:0-4148 GCA_035623315.1 Candidatus Acidiferrum sp.
ACCTTGATCCTCTGGCTTCTAGCAAACTACCTAGGACACCAACTAGGAATACTGAAAAAAGAAGCTCTCTCAAAGGAGGAACTCCAGGCCAAGCTTGGAAAAGACGCAAAAATAACCAGTACCCGACTCGGCGAACTCGCCAAGAATCAAATTGCGGTTCGAACCGCTGATGAAGAATACAGAATCACGACTTTCGGGATTACGCAGGCTCAAAAGGAGATCCTTCCAAAGATTAAGGCAAAGATGGGAACCTAGAATCTCCTCTAATCACGCTTTCTACTCATGAAAAGAAGACCTTTTCATCATCTGCTAGACATTCGCCTCTAATTCTTCGACAGCCTTTTTGACCATCGAAAGGGAGGAAATCGTCTTATCCGCCCTAATCTGTCCACGTGTCAAGCCGCCTAGATTTCTTGAAAGCGAAACCAGAGATTCTGGATCAGATTCTGCCATCAGATCATGACCTTCAGTGCCTGAAAGATAAATTGCCCTAAACCCCGCGTTCTTAGCGCCCCACACGTCGGTTTTCAAATTATCTCCAATGTGAACAATCTCCTGCGGCTTTGCCTTTAACTCTCGCACGGCAAGGTTGAATATTCCTCGATCAGGTTTGCGGACTCCTACCTCGTTTGAAAAGATCATCACGCGAAAATACCCAGAAACTCCGACTTGAGAAAGAAATTTCCGCAACTCAGCCCCAGGCGTCGTTCCAGTGTTGCATATGATTCCAATCTGCTTCTTCTGATTCCTTAGCCACTCAAGCGCCTCGACCGCATCAGGATTCAAATAGACTTGGAAAAGAGGCGAAACGTAGGCCTCGCTGATCTCTTTGATCGATCTATCTTCCAAGATAAGCTTATTTTTGGACACATTCTTGACGAAGGTGCGAATCATGTCAAGATGGGATACATCCTTATTCTTGTCCCAGATTTTCATAAGCGAAGAAATCGTTTCCTTTAAGGCCGCCTCTACTTCGTCGTCTGACACATTCACACCCAATCTGCCTAAAGCTTGAGCGAGCCGTGTGCGACGGATAGCCCTTCTCTGCAAATCAGAACCACTTTTCTCGAAAAGCAGCGTTTCCCAAAGATCAAAAGTGACAGCTCTTACGACTGTCTTTTCCGTTTTCGGGCCGACCAAGTCAAATCACTTTGTTGTTCGCATTTTTCTTTAAATTTTCCAACAAAGGAATATTCAGAAATTCAAGGTGGCCTCTTTTGCGCATATTGGTACCTGCGTGGTTTTCCTTCTCTAGTCAGAATTCCATCCTTGACCAAGTCAATCAGGGCGTGAGCCACCGCGGTTCGATCATAGTGAAAACCTCGCCTTGCCAGTTCGCTGTGAACCTCGCCTAGACCTTTGGCAGCTGAGAACCATCCTTCGTTCCAAAGCTTTTGTATTACGCCTCTACATGTTTCTGCTCTCGGCTGAGGTACATTTCTTTCCGTCATAATCTGCGTTTCTTTCAACTTCTCAGTCACCGTCGAAAGAATTTTGTCGACCGTGGGTTGCAGCTGGTCTTCTTGACATTCTATCTCAAACTCCACGTCTCCTATTTTCATTTTCACTCGTATTGGCGGCTTGGTTTCTTTCTCGGTCAACTTTTCACCCTATTGCTATTGTATTGTGCATCTTGTTCATGCACAACACTTAAATATCTAATGCTCCAACTGTTGGCTATTGGTGAATCATAGTGATTGAACAATACACTATTGCGACAACACCGAAATATAACTTTCCACAACCGACCATCGACACAACATTACCCCAACGTCTCATAGAACAAAGCATAAGCTCGCTCAGATATGCGCAAGAACAGCATTTTCAACTAAATCAACAAGGCTTTCAACAAACCTGCAGCATGGACCTCCATGCAGAGACATTCCAGCTCAGAATGCAGCCGATACGGCTGAGGCAAATCAACGAAGAAACTCCAATCGCAGCATGCGATACATCGACCATAAAGATCGGTGAAACAAGCACGGGTATCTTGATAGCTGTCAGGGGCGCAAACGTCTCTAAAAAACACAGAAGTTATAAATACAATCGATTCGGTCCATTCATCTTTCACATAACGGAAGAAAACAAAAAGGAACTTTATGAGGCACTAGAGAGAGCATACTTTGTCTCTGCCTCCAGGCAAGGCCACCAGTATGCCGTAAATCTGTTGCAAAACCCGACGCGCATAGCAAGCCTACTTGAAAGGTGGTTGCAAACCACCATGTCCAAAATCGTGAATGAGGGAATTATTCTCTTTGACGGATCGTTGACAGCTGGAACCATCGACACCCCCGTTGACAGGCTGAAAAGAATCTTGGTCAACGCAAGAGAATGTAAGAACATCGTCTTTGCCTTTTCAAAAATGACGAACCTACGAATTGGTGGACGCCTGATAACCGATCTAGCTCTCCAACAAAAAGCTCCATACTTGCTTGAAACAACCGGCTTAAAACCTAAACCTCCGATTGTTCTGTTAGGCGACGTTTACGTTGCCAGACTGTCTCATGAGAACTTCGCGTTCAGATTAGACATCGATAAGGAAAATGCTCATGAGCGAATCATCGAAGCTCTGGGAAAACTCATGGGAAACGATGTGCTCTCACAGGGCTATCCTGAGACCCTGCGACTTGCGCATATTCTCTGCACTTTCACAGCGAATGAGGTCATAGCCATGCAGCATTTTGTCGCGCGAAGTTGCGGGCTTCACATCATCAACAGACCTGACATGCATAGGCTTCTCTTCGGCCCATTCGGCAGAGGTGAATCCTGCTCATGAAGCTTTACAAGAAAGAGGGTAACATCTTACAGGTTTTAAGTTTTCCAAACGAGACCGTCGAGAAAGGAGACTACCTGCATGTAGAGGACTCGGAAGCGAGAAAGGCTTTGATAGCGCAGGTGATTGATGTGCAGTTTGCCAGTGTTCCAGGAGTTCTGGAGGAACTTCTCAGGAGTCTACCTGACGGTGGCGAACTTGTGCAAGGCGAGGATTTCGACCCGCTTGAGATTGCACCACACATCACTTACATTCAGGATGCAAGCCTGCTTGTCTGCAAGATTCGTGCCACAATAGAAAATGAGAACCTCAACCCAACCAGTTCATGGCTTCCATCGAGGTCCCAATCAACCATAAAGAAGCTTCCAATTCCACAGTTGCTCAAGCTAGCCAAGACCGAGGGAACACTGCCCATCATCATAGGCGGGACGAAGGATTCTTCACTACTGACAATTGACGCGTCACACCTTGATGGCAGGCTTAACATAATAACAGGCAAAAAAGAAACCGGCAAGTCTCACCTTTCAAAACTTCTCATGCTAAACTTGGTGGGATACAAAGCCACAGTCGTTGTTTTTGACCTGAACGGTGAATACATATGTCTGGGAATGACCGGCGACGGCAGAAGGAACACACACCATGACAAGATACACGTTCTAACACCAGGCCAAAACTTCAAGACAGAACTAAAGCAAGTAAACCTTCACGTCTTGCTGGGAATTCTAATACACGCACTGCATCTACCTGGAACGTCAGCCCGCGAGTTTAGGCGCATTTGGCAATCGCTCAAGGAAAGAGACAAGCTCACCTTGCACGAGCTGGGCGAAGCCATTCGACTCTGGAACTGCAACCAACACGTTAAAGACGCTTTGTCTTCGCGTTATCACGCTCTGATCAATTCTGGCTTCTTCACTGACAACGCGAGTGAAGCAACGGCTCTGGAGGACAGCCTTCTTAAGGCAAAGGAGAACGGCGGCGCTTTAGTGATAAACCTGAGAAACACTTCAGCCATCGATCGACAGGTAGTCGTCGAATACTTACTTGGAAGACTTGTTGAGCAGCTGACGAGTGGGAAGCTAAAGGCGACATTTCTCTTCGCCGAGGAAGCCCATTTGTACTTACGCGAAACATATTGGGATGACATCGTCACTCGGATGAGACATTTTGGAATTTTCACAACCTTCATAACGAATCAGCCTGACACTGTCAAAGAGAATATTTACCGTCAAGCTGACAACATCTTCCTCTTCAATTTCACCAATGAACACGACCTGGAAGTCGTTTCAAGAGCCGCCCGCGTGGACGCAGAAACGGTCAAGTCGATCGCTAGAGATCTTCCGCCTCATCATTGTCTGGTACTTGGAAAAGTTGTCAA
>DASPTR010000080.1:0-18895 GCA_035623315.1 Candidatus Acidiferrum sp.
ATCATATATGATCATCAACGTAGACCGGTCAAAAACTTCCTCCAAAGCTTCCAGCTCTTCACTCCTCTTGTCTTTCATCAACTGTCCAGTTTCGTATGCCTTTTCTTTCTTCAGGAGTCTCTTGTCTACGCGCTTTCTGAATGACACTTTCTAGTATCCATCCGATTCGACACGGAATCCAGCTGAAGGTAATGCAGTTTTCTCTAGGCAGATTTCAAGCTGGAAGGCGGGTGCAACATCAAAACAAGTCTCCTCGTCTATCTGGCTCAGAGTCAAAGGGGAAACTAGGACAACACCTCCCACTCGAACGCAAACAGGTCTCCCTATGTCACTATGGATATCGCACAAAGGTTCGCGACCATCCTGGCATTTGACCATCACACGGTCAAAGCCTAGAAGCTTTGTGGCCCCACCTGAAATGTCGTTAGAAGATTGACAAACGATTTCATTCAGTTCGCCTTTACTCAAGACTTTTTTCTTACTCAACAAAGCACCTCAAACAGACTTTCATCTATAGGGAATAGTTTCTACTTCCTTAAAAGCTACGATCATTCATAATGAACAACGATTCTCTTCGCCGCGGTCTTACTTTCAAGAGTCAACACAATGATCTATTCGCTCTTACCAATCTCCTTCGACATAACCAGGAGTTTTCAGAGAGAGAGCAAAATCATCAGTTCTCAGATCCTAGAGTTTCACAATTTGAGCATGAGGAACACCTTTGATATTCAGTACGGCATCAGGGTGCACGTAACCTCTTTCTATGGCCTTGTTGACGACGTTCTTGCCCACCATGTTCACTATAGTGCAGGTTTCAATCATGCATATTGCCTCGTCGACGTTCACTCTCGCACCACCGTAGAACTCCTTCTTTACGCAAAAGACAATTTTCCCGTCACGCAAGGTTTTCCCTAGCATTTCAACGTCGCAAATTGCCAGAATCACGTTCCTTCCAACTCTCTTTAGTTTTACGGAGGCCTGCAATTTTATTGCCGTTCTTACAGCTGCTTAATCGCCGATCTCGCTCCACACGCCTTACAAACTAGAAACGAAAGCCGTTTCTCCTTCACGATCTTCGTATCTGGTCGCTTGCATATCGGACAAACCACGAAGCTCTCCATGTACCTCTGAAGCAGTCTCTCGAAGGTATCACGCGGAAACTTTCCTTGGAAGATAGCTCTAGACTCCTGCATCGTTGCTGCCGTGGCCATTTCTCCAGAAAGGAATTTCATCAGGTGCTGGGGATCACGGTCCAATGCGCCGGCTATTTCCTTGAAATTGTAGATTACTGTACGCATACCTATCACGCTATGGGTCAGATGGGGAATCTCAAGCCGTTCAACTTTTGATGCCACATCAGGGATAGCGGATCGCGCTCTCTTGAGTAAAGACTCATAGTCATATTCCATATGGATGTTCTCCAAGAAAAAACAAACACAACAAAGTATTAAAGACTTTATTTCGCGCGCGCCACGTTTTGAGACAAAACCTTTAAGCCAGCGCTTTGTGACACTTAGAGAGAACCGCGGGATCAATTTCTCTGCAACGAAGAAAGCACACGTCGAATAAGCAACTCCGCCGACCAAATCAATGATGTAATGTTCCCCAAGATAGACTGCGCTAAACCAGACCCCTATAGGTAACACGACGACAGGCAGTGCCTTAACGCGTTTGATCTTAATAGCGTACAGCGAGACAAGCCAAGGATATGCGGCATGAAGACTTGGGAATGCAGCAAATGGGTTGGACTCGATAAAACCAAAGATTGTACGGTATAAGGGTACTCCTATTTCCGTGTCAACTTGGGAAAGCACTCGTGTAAAATGCGGTATTTGTAGTACTGTGCGCGCCCGCACTGGTAGCATGGGATACGCGTACCATGGCGGTGCAGTAGGATACAACAGAGCTGTTATGAGGGCGCTGTAAGAGCACACTAGGAGGGCGCAAACATATTTCCCGTAGTTTTTTGGAGAATATCTCCATAGTACGAATGCAAACACCGTAGGAATTATAAAGTGAAGTGAGTAAAAAAAGGCTCCCAGATAATCAAGAAAAGGGCTTCGGTAAAACTCTTGCAGTAGGAGGGTTGGAAGGGTACGGAATAATTGCACTTCAACACTTCCTAGTTGGTTGACATGTACGACCCCGAACGTGTTATACGGAATTTCACGCATGGCCTCAAACGATAGAAACAGAACAAAGAATGGAATCCAATCTTTCACGAAGACACGAGTCCACTTCGCATTGGCAGCGTAAATCAAGAATAATGCAACAAAAAACTCAGGCCCTGGGATCACGCTAAAGCGCAGGCAAACAATGCTCAAAACCACCAGATAAATTGCACAAAATACTATGCCCAATGTGTTTACTGAATTGGCATCGCTTTTCTTAGTCTGATTGCCCTTTTCTTCCTCAGAAACAATAAGCATATTGGATCCAACCCAGATGCGCTCGAAGATACTTCAACTCAGTGAGGCTCAAGTTCGCAGCCCCCGTATGTATTGTTCCGTTCAGAATAACGTTTGCATTAATTAGTCGCCCGTCCAGCCATCGCATACATAAAGACACCAATGAATCCGCGTAACCCTTCCTAGACTCAGTCATTGCTTTGCCTACCCCACCCACGTTTCTCATTGTCCAAATAGTAGGTTTTCTCTGCGCAAGCGAACCCAGACCTTGCTTGACGTTTCATTTCAGGTCCAGAGCTTAAGCCTTTTGGAAGACTATACTTGAAATTGACCTAGACGCAAAAAAGTCATAGTTTTCGGATTTTCCGGTCGCGGTGTGCACAGTACAGAGATGTTGAAATCGCATTAGTGTATGTACTTTCTGGCGTTCTAACTGCGCGCGCGATAGACAATTACGAATCTATGGGCAGAATACGTTTTGGAGCATCAATTTTGTACTATAGTCCTTGAAGTGCTTTCGAAAGTCTGAAAGAGGGGCTAGACTTGAAAAGGTTTAAGAAACGTTGCTAGATCATATTCCAACCCTGAGCTGAGGACCACTTTGGGACAACACGGATATCCATACATACCTAATTCGAGTCCAAAGATCAAGCAAGAAATGATGCGGGAAGTAGGAGTAGAATCTATTGAAGAGTTTTATGCGGATGTGCCGACCGAGTATCGTTTGAAAAACTCGTTGAATCTGCCCACAAAGAGCGTGTCTGAATATGAGGTCAAAAGACATGTAGAAGCGTTGCTTTCAAGAAACCGCACGATTAGCGACATGTCGGTCTTTTTGGGCGCTGGTTGCTGGCCGCATTATGTCCCAGCTCTCGTGAAAGAAATCGTGCAACGGAGTGAGTTGCTCACTTCATACACGCCATACCAACCCGAAATATCGCAGGGGATGCTTCAGGCACTCTTTGAATATCAGAGCATGATCTGCTCATTGGTAGATATGGATGTTGCAAACTGTTCCATGTACGATTGGGCTTCAGCTCTGGGAGAAGCTGCACGTATGGCGGCGCGCGTGGACTCACGCAATGAAATCCTTGTCCCGACGATCATTGGCCCTGAAAGGTTGGCTACTCTGAAAGCTTATACAGAACCTGCTGGAATTTTGGTGAAGAAAGTTGAATACGACGTAGAAAAAGGCGAACTTAGTCTTGAGGACTTGAAGAGGAAACTTTCGGACAAGACAGCGGCCGTTTACGTTGAGAATCCCTCATATTTAGGCTTCATCGAGACCCAAACGGAAGAAATTAGTCAAGAAGCGCATTCTCACGCTGCACTCTTCATAGTTGGCATCGACCCAACCTCGTTGGGCGTCCTCAAACCTCCCGGAGAATACGGTGCAGACATCGTAGTCGGGGAGGCTCAACCATTGGGAAATGCAATGAACTTCGGAGGCCCATTGCTAGGCATCATGGCCTGCCGCGAAGACATTAGGTTGATTCGACAGATGCCTGGTCGCATAGTTGGCATGACCACTACGCAAATGGGTGGCCAAAACGGTTTTTGTATGGCTTTGCAGACACGTGAGCAGCACATCAGACGAGAAAGGGCAACTTCGAACATTTGTACCAATGAATCGTTGTGCGCAGTGGCTTCAGCTGTCTACATGGCACTACTGGGACCCGAAGGTTTACAGGAACTCGGCGAAACGGTTATGTACAAAGCCCACTACGCCATGAAGCTACTCTCGGGATTAGAGGGAATTAAAACTCCAATTTTTGAGTCGACTCACTTCAAAGAATTCACTGTGAATTTCGACAAAGTAGGAATGAGTGTGGACCAGATCAATAAGAAACTTTTGAAGCATCACATACAAGGCGGAAAGAACATTTCGGAGGATTTTCCTGAGCTAGGTCAGACTGCCTTATACTGCACGACTGAGATCCATTCGAAGCAGGAAATTGATCAATTGGCTGCAGCTCTGGAAAGAATCTTGAAGGAAGAATGAGGATATTGTTTAAACAAGCAAGCTGGAATGAGAAGCCTCTTATGAGCCTTGAAAAATGTGCCAAGAGAGGGCATATTTTGCCTCCGGCCGAAGACCAAATAGTAAACGCAGTGGGAAATATCAGGAGACTCATACCTGAGCACATGCGCCGATCAACTGAAATCGATCTTCCCGAACTTTCTGAAGTTGAAGTCGCTCGGCATTTCATACGATTGTCTGAGATGAACTACGGTGTCGACTCTGGATTATATCCGCTGGGAAGCTGCACCATGAAGTACAATCCAAAAATCAACGAACAACTTGCAACTTTGCAAACCGTCAGCATGCTGAATCCGCATCAAGATGACAGCACAGCACAAGGCATACTTGAAATACTCTTCAAGCTTGAGCGCTGGCTTGCTGAGCTAACTGGCACTTTTGAGGTTTGCCTTCATCCAGCCGCCGGCGCTCATGGAGAGTTTCTTGGGAACCTACTCATGCGTGCATATTACAGGTCAAGGGGAGAACAACTCAAACGCTGTGATGTAATTGTTCCTGATTCCGCGCACGGCACAAACCCTGCAAGCGCGGCGATGGGAGGTTTTAACGTGATTGTGGTTCCCTCAGATGATGATGGTTGCGTCAGCTTAGGGGCTTTGAAAGCTGCAGTCTCCGAAAGAACCGCTGGCTTGATGCTCACTAATCCTAACACATTAGGCATTTTTGAGAAGAACATTGGCGAAATAGCGAGGATAGTCCATGAGGCAGGCGGGTTGCTCTATTATGACGGGGCCAATCTTAACCCATTATTGTGCAAGCTAAGGCCTGGCGACATGGGATTCGACATTGTTCACATAAACATTCACAAGACGTTCGGCACACCGCATGGGGGAGGTGGCCCAGGCGCCGGACCTGTCGGTGTCTGCGAGGAGCTTGCCAAGTTCCTGCCTGTTCCAAGCGTAGCCTTTGATGGCGGAACGTACAAGCTGAGCTATGATAAACCGTCTAGCGTTGGAAAAATAGGATGCTTCTTCGGAAATGTTGCCGTTCTTCTAAGAGCGTATGCATATATCTTGAGCCTTGGCTGCGAAGGTCTCGAAGAAGTTGCTGAGATCGCTGTCTTGAATGCCAATTACTTAGTTGAGAAACTCCGCAAGATAAGAGGACTAACATTTCCATACGATAGCGAGAAAATGCGAAAACACGAATGCGTGTTTAGTGCAAAGGTCTTGAAGGATGAAACCGGAGTATCGGCACAGAACATTGCTAAACGCTTGCTCGATTATGGGCTTCATTCTCCCACAATTTACTTTCCGTTAATAATTGAAGAAGCCTTGATGATTGAGCCCACCGAATCCTCTGAAAAGGAAGAGCTTGACCGTTTTGCGGAGACTGTGAGGAAAATAAGTGATGAAGCATACACTGATCCTCAAATTGTCATAAAAGCTCCTCATAATACTAGTCTATCAAGGTTGGACGAAGTTAGGGCTTCACATCCAAGAACGATGGCACTAAGTTGGCGCATGTATCTGAAGAAGAGAACTCCCGAATCTGTCGCCATATATTGATGAACTATTCGCTGGGCAGCATACGCCACTTAATAGTCAAAACATGCAAACTTATAATTTTGATGACCGTCCTCTTGTCAAATGTGCATGCGTTACAAATGTGCATGCGTTGATCAAACTTCAATGCAATAATTATATATCGTTCCACAGATTTTATTTTCCTAGCCAGATGTGAGACTCTTGACCGAACTTGAGGATAAGGTTCGCGAAGCTGTAGGCCAGGTAGTTGACCCTGAGACTGGAATGACCTTTGCCGATATGCAAATGATTACGAATGTCAAAGAGGAACAACCAGGAGTTTTCAAGGTGGAATTTGTCCCCTCAAGCCCGTTTTGTCCTATTGCCTTCAAACTAGCGCTTGACATAAAGAATGCCGCTTTGAAAGTTCAAGGTGTCAAGAAAGCATCGATCTATTGCCGCGGTCATGCGATGGAACAACAAATTAACGAAACAACGAACAGAGAATTGCAGGAATGAAGTAGCTAAACAGTTTCTCTCATTTTCAACGTTGGAAATACTGCGTTTAAGAAAGTGAGCCAGAGACTTGACGCCAAAGAAGAGTCGGGGGCAATTTTTCGATAGTCGAATTTCTTGTTCTTATATTAGGCTGAATGTGTGCTGTGTCAACAAGAAAGTGAAAGAGAAACGTAGAATGTTGTTTGAAACGTAGTTTATTGACCATGGGCCTGAATGTCCCAAACTTAATTGTTCATTCATTAAGTGCAAAATGTCTATGAAAAAAGAACACACACCTCTTTAGATCTTCCTGTCAATCTCAAAGAGCTGTTATTGACCTGGATAATCATTTTCGAAGGCTTGCCAGTTGATCTTATATAGGCAGACCAGTGGAATAATTGGGGCTCCGTAGTTGGTTTCTGCTTGATTCAGCGTTAAGGTTTCACCTGCAAAGTAGACTTCTTGGAAGTATGTTGGTTCGACACCAGGACTATCTAAGCTAATACCGCCTGATGTCCCGCCACCACCAACGTCGTACCATCGTTGTTTTGCCCAACTCATCAATTTATAAACGGTGGAATTTGTGCCGAAATCTGTCCAGACTCCTGACGTAGTATTCATGAATGATGTTTCATTGGTCCACGAATAACTTGGGGTCATATATCCTTCGTTCATAAGTCTGTCTTCTGCTTCTCCTGAAATTTTCGCCATCCATATCCATTTTCCTTCATCACCATACCCAGCAAAACTCGCCGTTGTTGCCCCTGTAGTTGATGATGTGGAAACACCTACAGTTACGAACACAAGAACATAGTCAACACCGTAATTCTTCAACATTTTTAATGATTGCGTTTCATTAGCCATGAAGGCGTAGCCAGTGTTCTCTATCGACGTAGAGTTTATCGTCGCATTGTCAGTCAGGGTTGTGACATTGCCCAACATAGTCAACCAGAATCCGTAATCCCACCAAGCGCAAACGACAGTCGTCGGCTGCAGGTTCGTTCTAGTCCACTGTAGCATGTCTAGCCACTCTGCAACAGGTTGATTTGGAACTAGGGGGAGACTGGCCGCAGTTATGGTCAAAGGAGTATCGACTTGCTTATACACGTTGGGCACGCCTCCTGTCTGAGGGGAGAAGGCAAGGTTCGTCATCAGAATCAGGAATATTAGGAAGATAGCGATGCCACAAAATTCTTTGCCAACATGATCCAAGCCGAGTTTTCTTTTCGTTATCTTTGGCGGTTCTTTCAACAACAAGATAAATGGATTCAAAACTCCCATTATCCCTATGGCACAGATAAGTCCGAACGCTGGGGCCAAGAGAAAGAGTAAACGTACCATCGAAGCCGAGAAATACACACCAGTCAGGCCGAAGAGCAGCAAAAACAAGTTTTGGTTGCTTCCAAGATTTCTTGAGACGAAAAACAATCCAATCATGAAGAAAAGTATCGTGATACCATACTCAAAGTAGATTGAACCCCAAGCAGTCACCCTGTGTTCTGCAACAGAGGCCACAAGAGCATTCGAACTTCGTAGAAGTGGGTCCAGAATCGTGAGGAATTTCCCTGCTATGCTGCCCACGCGTCCCGACGCGAAAATGGCCACGAAACCACCGACTAGGACAACCAGAAGGGTCACTGCTAAAGCAAGCTTCTCCCTCGCTGAGGCAAGGTTGCTTATGAACTCATTTAAGCAAAGTAACAGGAATACTCCTGCCGCGGGCAATACTGCAAAAGTTGTCAGGTATCCTACGGACAAAAAAGGAGCATTGATTGCTATCAATAGGCCTAATCCAAATGTCAAACTGTACGCCAAGAGAACGCGCCGCGTGACCCTTCTCAGCAGAATTAGGACAAAAACGAAAAGCACAGTCAAATCCACTAAGTAATATGCTGCCCCCCAACCCATTATGAAATATGCCAAGAGTGCCCCACAAGCAAGTGAATACTTCACGGTCGAACCGATGGGCCTTTCATTGTCGATAGCTCTTGGAAAGAGCAAGAAGAACAAAAGAAAAGCAAACATGGCTGTTTCAGTTTCGAACCAACCTAAATTACTTCTTTCAATGAACGAGGCGTCGAGAGCCAGGAAAAGAGCTGCAAATAGGCCGACAGCCTTTCCTCCGATTTCCTTTCCAATGAAATAAAGGATCAAAACGCATATTGTGCCAATTATTGGAGGAAGGATTGAACAGAAACTCATGAGATCAATGTTAATGCCTAGACTCCTGACCACATCGTAAAGAAGAGCTCCAGTCATAGGTATAGCTGGTAATGATTGATCCCCCATGTTGATTCCCATAGGGTGCCAAAGTTGCGTATCCACCCAAAGTTTAGGCCAGTAGGGCGAAAACAATCCGTTGTTCACCATGTAGCTCGCTACGCGGTACTCAAAGAACGCGTCAAATTCTGATAAGTGCAGCTCACCTGTTCCGATTTCCCACTGGAGAGGAAGAATACGAATGGTGAACGCGACGAAGAGTATCAACATCAGCGCGCCGAAAACGAGCAGTGAACTGTGGCTTGTCTTGATTCGTAATCTACCAAGACTTCTTCCGAAGCTCACCAAATGCTCCTTAAGCGTACTCCTCGAAAGCTTCAAAGGGGTCTCATCTCTCCAATTGACAGAACTGCGGTATCAATCAAACTGGAAAACCGGGAGCATCGGAGGTTCAGCAGATTGTAACCAAGACAACTACAAATTTCGTCCTTTCGCTCGGTCAAGCTCATCGCCTTACTTCCGATCCTTCTTGGCGCTCAGCATCTTACATGGCTCGCCTTGGAAGGTTGGACATATGATTGAGATTTAAAAGACTTGTAGTACAATATTTGGATTAATGTAGTACAAATGTTGGACTTAGTGTGCTGTTTAAGGACATCTTGGTTTTGATGGAAAATCAGGATATTATGTCGGAACAACTGTTTCAGGAGATTCCGGGGATGAACATTTTGAAGTAGAATATCTACAACCAAAAACCTTAAGTGTCAATGGATGTGCTATCTGTGTTGTTAAAATGCAAGGTGTTGAAGGAATTTGGCAGTTGAAGGATTTTCAGGTGCTCGACAACCAGTGGATGCCAAAGTGAGCGAGTTGAATCCTCAATCTAGGGCTGTGAATGTCTTGGCCAAAGTGGTCTCAAAGAGCGAAGTCAGAAACATCGCGGCGGGAAGGGATGGTGCGGCACACAAGGTAAGTGATGCATTAGTCGGCGACACAACAGGCTGTGTATACCTCACGCTTTGGGATGATAACATTGAGAAAGTAAACGCTGGAGATACCATACTGGTCAAGAACGGCTACGTAAATCTGTTCAGAGGAAACATGCGGTTGAATATCGGCAGATATGGCACACTTGAGATTTCTGAGCAAGCGTTGGAAGGTGAGGTGAACACGGAAAACAATATGTCAAGCCAAGTGTATGAGCAGCCCAGACGCCCATTCAGAGGGGGAGGCGGAGGAAGAGACTTTGGCAGAGGCTACGGCGGTCGAGATAGGCGAGGCGGCGGCGGTTATAGACAAAGAAGATACTGAGAACTAGTTGGCGCCAACGCACCTCCAATTATTTTCTTTTAATCAAGAATTGGCTGTCTGTTAGCTTCGTTGCTATCTGTTGGAACGACTTACTCTTTCTTTCTTAGCGTTCAACTCTAGCGTCTCTCTGCGCACATTCTCTCTCGTGGGAACCTTATCGTCTCTAAGATGCACGCTTATGCTTTATTCTGAAAGCTTGAAGTCTTCTGAAAAGCAACCACAACGTTTAAGATCTAAGGCTCAAAACATCAAGCTTCTAGTCAAGAAGGGAAAAGCATATGTCTAAGCAAAAGAAGGATGAAAGAAAACCGACTGTGGATGAACTACTCGCGAAAGCAAAGAAACCTTCGTTGCTAGCACCGCCGTTGCACAGATTTTATGGAGGAAAGCTTCAGGTGATGACCAAATGCGCTATTTCGAGTCCTGCGGACTTTGCTATATGGTATACCCCGGGCGTAGCTGCTGCTTGCAAAGAAATCCAGGCAGAGCCGGACAAGTCTTTTGAATTAACGAACCGTTGGAATTACGTTGCTGTAGTGTCTGATGGTACGCGTGTGCTGGGTTTAGGTGACATAGGTCCAGAAGCAGGATTGCCTGTTATGGAAGGAAAAGGCATACTGTTCAAGTATCTAGGAGGCGTCGACGCCTTTCCCATATGCCTGAGAACCAAGGATCCTGAGGAGATAATCAAGGCGTGCGAGCTGATTGAGCCAACATTCGGTGGTATCAATTTAGAGGACATAGAGAAACCTAAGTGTTTTCACGTTTTGGAGAAGGCGAGAGAACGTCTGAAGATTCCAGTTTGGCATGATGACCAGCAGGGAACGGCCACCGTTATTCTTGCAGGATTGATGAATGCTTTCAAAATAGTTGGCAAGAACCCGAAAAACAGCCTGATAACCTTGGTGGGAGCAGGAGCGGCTAACCTTAGAACAGCATTTGTTATGATAAGATGGGGGGTCAAACCTGGAAACATATTCATGGCCGATACGAAAGGGTTGATCTATCCAGGCAGAAAGGACATAATCAAAGATGAAGATCCGTGGAAGTATGAATTGTCGCAGAAGACCAATGCTGAAGGCAGAACGGGTGACGTGGCTGCGGCCTTTAAGAATGTGGATGCTGTCGTGGCTGCCTCGAAGCCTGGACCGGACACCATTAAGAAAGAATGGATTAGAACCATGAGCGATGACTCCATAGTGTTTGCTTGTGCTAACCCGATACCTGAAATATGGCCGTGGGAGGCAAGGGAGGCGGGAGCTCGCATAGTGGCCACTGGTAGAAGCGACTTTCCAAATCAGGTCAACAACAGCCTTGGGTTTCCAGCGATATTTCGGGGGGTCCTTGACGTGAGGGCCAAAACCGTGACTGATGACATGTGTATTGCGGCTGCGCAGGAACTGGCGAAATTTGCTGAAGAACGCGGGATGAACGAGGAAGACATCTTGCCCAGGATGGAAGAATGGGAAGTCTATCCACGCGAAGCAGTAGCGTGTGCACTGAAATCTATAGATCAAGGAGTTGCGCGTATCAAACCGAGCAAGAAAGAACTCTATGAGAGGGCTGCAGCGATAATCAAGAACGCGAGAGAATCTACGAAGTTGCTTATGAAACATGGTTTGATAAAACCGATGCCACCAGAAAAAGAACTGCTCAAGTAAAAGAGGGCAAGAAAACAATAAATTCTCTTTTTTTCGATTTCTAAGCAGAAAATCTTTTAAACACTTCAGAAGCAAATAGGTCCATACGGGAGAAAACCATATGCGTTCAGACTATGCATTGTACGCTGTAGCAGTGATCTTTTTTGCGATAACTATCATATCTTTCGTGGTTCTCAGCGAGCTTGAAAGAAACCTGTCTGTCGTTGCAACGGTTGTGCTTGGACTCTTATTTGTTGGTCTAGGCTATACGCAAAGACCAAGGATGACAGTTGAAACTTCGCAGGCTCCGGCGCCTTTGCCAGCTGTGAGTCCTCCGCCAACGCTAGCAGAAACTGTGGAAGCTGCAAGCCAGCAAAAGACTGAGGTCAACGTTGAACCTGCGCCTGTTAAGACGGAGGTTGTCAAGTTAGAGCTGACGGCGGTTAAAGGCGTGAAAGAAAAGCGGGCGGAGCAATTGAGGGCTTTGGGCATACACAGCGTTGATGACTTGGCAAATGCATCTGCGAAGGATCTTGCGGAGAAACTGAAGATCTCGGCGTATTTCACCGAGCAATGGATTGGAAATGCGAAAGAGCTCCTGGCACGATCCTGAAGAGACAGGCTTTAGACGCAGCGTCAGTTTCCGAGCTTAAGGATTTTTACTATGTTCCTTCTTTCTAGCCTCTTCAAGGCATCGAGAAACTCGTTCTTTTTCTTGCCTGTGAGCTTTAAGCTTAGAAGGATATCGTTTACGGGCATTTGCGGGTTGCCGAGCATTGCGTGTCTGTTGTGGAGATGTTTCACTATTGATCGTTCTAGTTTGCCGCATCTCCAAGTTGTGTTGCGGATGAGGACCACTATGGCTTTGATGAGTTTCTTTTCGGCTCCCGTGTTTCCGGTCAAATGCTCATCTCGTCATCATGCGTATGTACTGTCTGCCTTTTTAGGATTTGCATTGAGCGTCTAGAGTGGTCGATTCCTTGTGGCCCTTTTTTGTGTGAGAGATGCGTTATCTTGATGTCCATGTCCGCGTCGAAGTGAGCTTCGTGTTCTGTTGCATATGCTTATCAAGGTTCATGACTTAGAAGCATGCTGAGGATTGCTAAGATGGCGATTGGAAATGTTGGTCGGATTCTGTTCGTGCGATTGGCTGAGGGTGATGATCTTCTGGAAATGATCAAGAGGAGCGCTCAGGAATACGCTTTCAGGGCAGCAGCGTTTATTTTGATTGGAGCTTTGCGGAATGTGGTTTTAGGCTGTTATAAGGATGGTGATTATGTGTATACTCGTCTTGATGGTCCGTTGGAAATTGCGTCGTGCATGGGTAACGTTGCTGTTGATGAGAACGGTGAGGTTGTGGTTCATTCGCATCTTGTTGTGTCTAACGAGAAGGCTGAGGCTTTCGGGGGTCATTTGATGGTGGGATCGCATGTTGGACCGACCGCGGAACTCATGCTGTTCGAAGCTGCGGGTGTTGATCTGCGTAGGATGTTCGATGAGAAGACCAAGTTGAAGCTTCTGAAGCTAAGTTAGGTCTTTTTGCAGATACAGTCCGTCAGCGTTGCCGTAGTAGTTCTTCAATCTTCCGATTCTTTGGTATCCTGCCTTTTCGTAGAGACCCAATGCTTTGATGTTGTTTTCCTTGACTTCAAGGCGGCATGTTTTGATGTTTCTTTGTGCAAGTATTTTTTCGAGTTCTTGCAGCAGTTTCGATCCAACTCCTTTTCGCTGATGCTGCGGCGAGACGTCTATCGTGAGCACATGCCCGTTTGCCGCGTTTCTTTCAGAGTAGATTGCTCCTATGATGAAGCCTATGATGTTGCCTTTTTCAACGGCGATCAGGCTTATCGTGTTGTAATCCATCAAAAGGTTTGCGATTTGTTGCTTGCTGAAAGCCTCTTCGCTGAAGCATTCTTTCTCGATCTGGTAAAGCCTATCCAACTGTCGATTCGAAGCGGTCTCTATGGTTATGGTCATTCAACTTCGCGGTTGAAAGCAAAGCTTAAGGACGATTTAGCCTTTTCAGTTTGCCACAACTCTAACGTGCTTTTCGAGTTGCAACCGTCCTTGTTATTTCGAGAATCGAGTCAACGAATCTGTCGGATCGACCTGCTGTTTTGAAGCTAGGAGACTGCGAAAACGCGCTGACCGAACTAAGGTCTTCACATCTCACAAGTTCCCTGCGGTCTTGGGATGTTGCAACATACGAACATGCGCCTACCCCCTATCACTGGTCGGTTTTCTGCGACAGAAAGTATCTGTATCTTGGGATGTTGCAACATACGAAGATACACGAGTTCATCATCATGGGCTGATTTTTCGGTTTGAGGGTTTATCTGTATTTTCGGATGCTGTAACATACGAACATACAGGGCCGCTTTGGATTTTATCTGTATCTTGGGATGTTGTAACATACGAAAATACACCTACCCCCCTCCTAGGTCGGTTTTGGTTTGTGGCCTGAAGTCCTGCTTGCGCTGAAGGTTGAAGCAAGTTGGGTTACGATTCGGGTTTGTGAAGCTTCAAAAATGGAGTTCTTTTGATTCCCTTAGGGTTAAACTTGGATTCTCGCGTGCCCACAGCCAAGGTTGAGTGATCATGTGTTTGACGTCAAGGTTTAACTACGTTGAAAGACTATGAATTAGTGGAAGCCCCTTATGCTTAATGGTGTCCATTTTCTTCTCAGCTACAAGTGCGATTTAGAATGCGACCACTGTTTCGTGTGGGGAAGGCCCGCGGCAAAGAGTGTGTTCCGGTTTGAACAGGTCAAGCATGTTTTGGAGGAAGCCCAGATGCTTGGAACCGTAGCCTACGTTTCGGTTGAAGGTGGAGAGCCATTTCTTTACTATCCCATAATGGTCAGATCTGTTCAGGAAGCCGTGAGGTTGGGGTTTCAAGTTGAGATTCTGACGAACTGCTATTGGGCAACCTGCCCTGAGGACGCTGAGCAATGGCTGACTCCTTTTGCTGAAGTTGAAAACGTGAGACTAAGCTTCAGCGGCGACTTGTACCATGGAGACAAGTGGGTGACTTCCGAAGTTGAGAATGCCATAAGAGCTGCGAATAAGTTAGGCCTCAAAGTGGGCGTAATCGCGATTAAGAATCCAACAGGGAAGGCAAGTCCTAAGGAGATTGAGGGTGCAAGAGTGGATCTTGGTGAACTGATGTATAAGGGCAGAGCAGCCGTGAAGCTGGCAGAGAAGGCAATCAAGAAGCCCTGGAGTGAATTCACAAAATGCCCTTATGAAAAACTTGCTGATCCGCAGAGGGTTCATGTTGACCCGTTTGGGCACGTGCACGTCTGTCAAGGAATTTCCATTGGCAACGTTTGGAAGAAACCGTTTTCTAAGATAATCGCGGAATACAAGCCCAACGAGAACGTGATTCTTGATGCTTTGATTAGCGGCGGCCCGGTGGCTCTGGTAGAAAAGTTTAACTTGTCTCATGATGAGCTTTACGCAGACGCATGCCACCTGTGTTACTCAGCTCGTTGCATGCTCCGAATAAAGCGGCAGTCCACTCTTGCACCTAGTCAGATGTACGGCGAGAATTCCGAATCAACGTCTTAAGAACTGCCAGAGAATATAGGTAAGCTCGCATTGTGCATCGAATGTCCCGCGTGCGAAATGTTTCACTAATAATTTTAGCGCTGCGTTGGAAGATCGCGCGACATTGATGTATTTAGCGTTTCACAGAGGACTGAGAATTTCATCAAGTCAAATATGGCGATTTCCGCTCTTTGCGCATTGGTATACGAGATGCTAACACTCAAGGTTCAGTGTCCAAAAATAGTATTTGGATTGCGACTATTCAATTTTGAAAAGTTGAAAATGCCCAAACATGTGGTCCAAAAAGTGTATTTGCGAAAAAAGCAATGTGGCGTGCGTAGCGCAACCGTGCAACAAGCGCGTTAGAATCTCCATCAGATCTGTTCTTAAAATCCTTTATAGGCAAGTATTCATTAGATTTCTTTGGAGAGGGGGTATGCGATTTCTTGCACAAGATGGCCTCCAGCCTAATGCTCGTTTTGCTTGCAGCCAGCCTGGTAATAATTGCATTCAAGGTTCAGACCAGCAAGGCTGATTCCACAGCCATCACCATCAACCCAGACGGAAGCATAAGCCCGCCAAAAGCCCCAATTTCAACTCTTGACAACAACGCGTACATCCTCACGGGCAACATTAGCCTCCCCACTTATGATGGGATTGTAGTGAATAAGAGTAACATCATAATCGACGGAAACGGTTTCACCGTGCAGGGCGACATGAGCGGTTGTGGACTGTATCTAAGCGGAATGACCAATGTGACAGTCGAAAACACTAATGTCTACAATGAAACGGTTGGTTTCTATGTTAATGCATATTCCAACTGCATACGCGATAACAATGCAACAGATTGTGACGATGGCGTAGCCATAGCTTTGTCAAATAATATCGTTAGTGGAAACAATCTTACGAATGATGGCAGAGGTGTCGATCTTATCAGTACAACATCCAACATAATAAGCGAAAACAACCTCGCACATAATGTCTTTGGCATACAAATGATTTACTCGAGCTTCAATAACATAA
The DNA here is from genome assembly GCA_035623315.1 of Candidatus Acidiferrum sp. Taxonomy (GTDB): domain Archaea; phylum Thermoproteota; class Bathyarchaeia; order Bathyarchaeales; family Bathycorpusculaceae; genus DASPTR01. Next base: position 16,156 of record DASPTR010000080.1, read on the forward strand.
CAGGAAACAACATAACTGAGAACTCCGCCTACGGGATCATGATCGAATTGATGTCTTACAATAACAGAATCTACCACAACAATTTTATCAACAACACAGAGGCGCAAGTGTGGATGTGGCCATATGAAGTGGCTTATCCAGGTCCCGGTGATCCATTCTATCCCACGTGTATCTGGGATGATGGTTATCCTTCAGGCGGCAACTATTGGAGCGACTACACAGGAGTAGACTTGTACAGCGGCGATTATCAGAACATTACGGGGAGTGATGGAATAGGCGACATACCCTACGACGTGGCATATCTTCACACAGACCACTACCCACTTATTACAATGCAGCCCTCAGGTGCCTACTACAACGTAACGTTCTCTGAAAATGGCATCGGGACGGACCTAAAGAGTTCCTTAGTCAACATTGACGGAACAAACTACAGCAGAAGCGACCTTCCAACTTCATTATGGTGGAGGGGAACTGAAACCCACACGTTTGGTTTCGAATCGCCGCTTCTTGTGGACTCGGGCGCCAAAGAATACGTATGGAACTCTACCAGCGGTCTTTCCTTCTCTCAATCTGGATCAATTTCCTTCACCAGTTCTGGAAGCATCCAAGGAAACTACGTGATTCTCACACACGACGTTGCTATTTCGAACATGACATCTGACCGCTCCTGGATCTTCCAAGGACGCAACGCCACAGTAACAGTAACAGTGCTAAACAAAGGAGACTTCAACGAAAACATAACCGCACTGCTATATTGTAACATAACAGCCAACGAGTTAATCGGCGCCCAGAACATTGCTTTAGGGGCTGGAGAAAATGAGACACTATCATTTGCATGGGACACGATTGGATTACCGATTAATCAAAATTTCACTCTTACCTCAGTCGCAACTGTGCCCCTTGACTATAATCCAGCAGACAACGTGATGGCGATCGGGCTAATAACAGTGAGGATGCTGGGCGACTTGAATGGTGATGGAAAGGTTGATATCAAAGACATATCCCTTGCAGCAAAAGCTTTTGGGTCATATGGTCCAAACTTCAAATATCAAGGCTCACCGGCAAGTCCTACGTGGAATTCTGACTGCGACATAAACGGCGACAACAAGGTTGACATTAAAGACCTCAGCATGCTTGCCAGAACATTCGGAAAACAATAGTTCTTCACGACTAAGAATATCCTTCAAAACTCAAGAATCAACCAGCCGGCTCCACAAAAAGCCGAGCGAAGTGTCCCAATAATCTAAGAGATCTCGTTTTCAATCAGGGGTGGCTTCAAGGTTAATGCCTCATCTTTGTTACGTTCGAAGCCCATAGAAGCTTTTTCTGAAGTATCGCGCGCGAAGAGCCATAATTTTTTTGCGTCTCTCACGTTGCCATTTGATGGAATTGGAGTCTGCTCACTCTTAAATAGAAATAGGTCGGATTATGAATCATAGGAAAAGGCGGTGTCAGAGCTTATGCCTGAGGCAGTAACGGAAATTGAGTTGAAGAAGATTCGCCCCAGTAAGCTTAATCCACGGTTGGAAATCAACCTGGAACGTCTCGGGGAACTTGCGAAAAGCATCAGTGAAGTTGGCCTTCTTGAACCGATAATCGTGAGGCCTGTTGCTGACGAGTTCGAGGTTGTAGTGGGTGAAAGGCGGTACAGGGCGTCGCAGCAAGTGGGGCTCGAAAAAGTGCCTGCTATCGTCAGGGAATATGATGATGACAAGGTGGTTCAGCTCAACCTGATCGAGAATGTCCAGAGAGAAGAGCTCAGCGCCATCGAAAAAGGCAATGTATGCCGCTATCTCTTAGATAATTGTCCAGAACTGTATCCGAATCAAAATGCGGTTGCAGAAAGAATCGGTGTCAGCGGTGAGACCATATCTGCATGGCTCAGATCGGCGGAAGTGATTCCTGATGAAGTTCAGAAGCTCATTGCACCATCCACCGTTTCTGGCAGCGTTCCAGAAGGCAAAATTGACTATGCCACGGCTTTGAAGATCGGGCGCTCCATCAGGGAGCCAGAGAAACAGGTTGAGATGATCAGAAAGTTGGCGGAGAAGCATGTTCCTGTTAAGGACAGGGCTCAGGTTATCGAAAAGATGGCTCGCGAGCCCGATAGACCAGTCGAAGAGGTTATGGAGGAGGTTGCTGAGGCGCCGTATGAACTTCAATTTTTTGCTCATGACAAAAAGTTGATTGTAGACGGTGAGAAAACGCAGACATCGAGGATCACGATTCCTGATCCGAAGATAAAGGCAGACGCTGTAGTGCACGCGGTCGTACGAGAACCCTGTTTCGCCAACCTCCGAATAACGTCCGTCGAAAGAAAGAAACTGAAATACTTCGACAGAGAAGACGCACAACGAGAAGGGTACAAAACAGTAGAAGAATTCAGGAAAAATTGGCGCGAAACCTACGGAGAATGGGACGAGAACGGCCTAGTCTACGTTATTCATTTCGAAAAACTGACATAGACTCAAGCAAGAATGTGTGACTCCACAGATCGTGGACAATCAGAGGGCTGCCTCCTTTCTCTGTTTGGTTATACTACGTACTCTGTCGTTTTCTCGAAATCTTTCACAATCTCCATTACGCGTTTTGGTACGTTGATTGCTTGCATTGGAATTCCGCTGAGAAGTGTCCATGGGGTCTTCTTGGCGATCACGGTTGCAACGTGTTTTTCGCCGAAACATTGTTTGGCAACTTCGTAGACCATGTGTCTCACGTTCTCTTCAGAGTAGTCTCCCAT
>DASPTR010000081.1:0-10336 GCA_035623315.1 Candidatus Acidiferrum sp.
TGGTTCACGTTCTTCTTTGACCTGTGGCCCTTGGCGACTCGGTGTAAGGTTTCCAAACTTGTTGATCTCGGGTTTTCCATCAGGGCCTATCTTGACGCTGTAACCGTAAACGAATGGGCCGAACTCTCGGCTTGTTGATCCGTCTGGGAGCTTGCGTTCTCTAACGTAGTCCTTCGGGACTCGAGACGTGAAACTTTTGAACTCGTCTTCCATCATTCTTTCCATATCGTGGAACATCTTGTCGATGTCCCCAAAGTCCCAGTCCTTGAAGAAGGGAGAGCGGCGTTTTCTAAACCATTCTGAGGAATCATCATCCTCATCTGACATTTTTCCTTCCTCTTTGAGGTGTGAACAAGGCTAGCCGTATACATATTATGCTAGACCTTATTGGCCCAGCATTCTGAGCTCGCCTAGTGTTCCTAGGAAGCTCCCGTCGAGGAGGTACGTCTCTGCCATATCCATGTCAACGGCTTCGGAGCGAAGAACTGGACCCATCATGACCCCAGCTTTGCCATCTGCGCCCACACTTCTTTCGTTCATTGGTCTACCGCCTAGGAATTCGTTGAATGAAGGCATTATGAGGAGCTGAAGGAATTCAGCTTCGCGACGTCGAGTCTCAACATGTTCTGTATTCGCAGACTTGTGTTTCTGCCGCAGGGTTGTTGCAAGCTGCTTTCGGTTACAGTTCGCTTTTATCCAGACTTGCCTCGTTATTCTGAACCCGGCTGGATCGCGTAGGGAAACGACGGGGTGAACGTGTCCCATCACGATCGCTTTACATGTCAAGACGTCAATTGATGGCCATTGGTGTCCGTGGAGGAAGCCGACTTTTCCGAGGATGGTGCCTGCGGCAGGCAACAAGTCGACGCCTTCGGGTAGAAGAGGTTCTAGGTTTCCATCGTGATTGCCCCTGATGATGCTTATCGTATGCACAAGTTTTCTTAGTTCGTCGAAGAAATCGGGTACGTCGTGCCATTCGCTTGTTTCTGCAGTTGCGATTGTGTGCTTCACGTCTCCCAGAATCAGCAGCTCTTCAGCTTTGTATCTGAGTATGAGTTCTTTCAGTCGTCCTAGGAGCCTGGGGGTTTGAGTTGGGATATGGATGCCTTTTCCGGAGACTGCCATTTCCCAGCCTATGTGCAGGTCAGCCAAGACTATTGTTCGCCTCTGCTGAACCTTGATTAACGCAGCTGGATGGGGCCAGAGTGGCGTTATCATTTTTTTTCCTTTTTCTTCTTTAACAGGTTGATTATGGTCGTGTGTATTCTCGGGTTAGCGGAAGCAACGAAATCGACTTTCAGCTTTGGGCTCAGCTTGACGTTTAGCGGGCTCAGGTTGGGCGACGTTATCTTGGCTCCGGCCTCGTTTATTATAAGCCAAGCGGCTGCCATATCGGTTGGGCGAAGTTTTCCGCGTATGTCTATGAAGCCTTCGGTAGTTCCGTCGGCAACGTAACACAGTTCAAGGGCGTTTGCGCCGAAGTGGCGTATATGCTTCGTTTTTCCGATTAGCGTCGTCAATTGAGGCGCTATTCTTTCAACCTTGTAGGAGTTCAGGTCTATTCCGATAACGGCTTCTTCAAGTGATGAAACGTCGGAAGGATGGATTCTCTGATTGTTGCGGTAAGCTCCTTTTCCTTTTTGAGCTGTGTAAGTCACGTCATGGAACAAGTCAGAAACCAGGCCCGCGTGCACCGTGCCCAACGTCGGCTCAGTGGATATGGCGATAGACGTTGCGTAGAAGGGTATTCCTCTCGCAAGGTTTGTTGTGCCATCAATAGGATCGGCCGTCACGTAACATTGGCGTGGGTGTTCGCCATATTCTTTAAAGCCGGATTCTTCGCTTATAAGCGTAAATGAGACTTTTTGTTTTCTCAGCGTGTCGACTATTGCCTCTTCTGCTGCTAGGTCGATCTTCCTCATAGGGTCACCGCCAGCTCCTATGCCCAAGTCAGGTTGGGGCTGACGTGCGTTGGCCAGAAGAGGGCTGATCCTGTCTTGCACTTCGTGTTTGCATTGATTAAGAACGCGTAACCATTCAAAATCGCTTTGCATCTTTCACGTTCTCCGATTGCTGCCATACTGCTGCGTCGCTTTTGGATAAAGACTTTGTTTTGTTAATGATGGAATCTGCGAACAATGTTGCTTGATGAGACACACGTTGTTATCCTTGTGCACGTTGTAGGCTTAGGTTTGTGCTGGCTAACTTTTGCGAAGCCTGATTCTTCGTAGAATTAGCTTTATAGAATTTAGTTCTGAAAGATAGTACCAGAAGAGAAACTCACAAGACATTTATTCAGCCAGAGACAAACCACTAACACCGTCGGGGGCACGTTCACGACCTCAAAGATTGCGAGTATTCTGGATATACTTAGCGACGGTGGATGGTACACGTTTGAAGAGATCCAGAAGAAAGCCAATATTGACGAGGCTAAACTTCGTAGGATAATGGATTTTTTGAGTGAGTATGATTTCATAGTTAGAAACGGGGCGGGAAAGACCGTTAGGTTGAACAAGGTGGCTCAGGAATTTTTGGCTCAGACATCTACTACTGCATGAGCGATTTCAAGCCTGCATAGGCTTTTAGAAATTCTCTTCCTTTTTCCGTAACTTGGAGAGACCTGTTTCTTGAGGATTCTCCTTCGGTGAGTTGCCGCAGGAGGCCCTGCCGAATCAAAAAACGCGAGTAGGATTTGAGTTGGCGGAAACTCAGGTTACACTCGTACATAAGGTAAGTCCTTCTGACGCCTCCGCGAGAGGCACCTAAGATATCTGCGATGATATCAAGACGTCCGCGATGGTTGTTCCCTTCCCTCCTTCCATTCTTGATCAATTAATTCACCTGCATAGCCGCTGGTCAAGGCTATTTAGGCTCTCCCTTCTCCCAAAATACACTAGCCTGAAACGGTGATTTAAACATTCTGAAAAATGGAATATTCATACGCGATAGAATTGAAAAGATAAGAATTTGCCCGCTAAGACCCGTCGGAATACAGAGCCTTTCTGATGGCTTCGCAGTCCACGTTCTTGTCCATGAAGATGCTTATTCTGTTCCCATCAATTGTCACAGACAGCATCCTAACGTTCTTTCCTTCAACGACTAAATTTTTGATGTCGCCCACATCAAAAAGGTCTGAGAGTTCCTTGCTTATGTCGATCGCTGATGCAGAAAGAATCGCATAATCTATGATCCTCGTGGGATCCTTAACGTCTATCGAAGCAGTGTGAGAGTTTCTGAGTATGTATCCTATGACTCCGTTGTAGCCTCTTATTTCTCCGAGTCTAGCTCGCAAATCATTCTCCGACGCGTTAACCTGCACAGGAATCTGTTCGTTAACTTCATCAGTCATTTGAACACCCTTCTTTTTTCCTGGCATAACATGTTACCCTTCTGATTCAAATATGGGCTTCAGCTTGACAAGCTCACCTTTTCTTGTCTCGAGTGCTTGCTGAATCCTGAGTGGCATTTGAACGATTCCTTTGCCTTCCTGTTTTGAATCCTTTATGGGTTTAACCTTGCATCGCATCGACTGTCCAGTGAACGTCTCAATTTCAACTTGCTCTATTCTCTCATTATCACAGAGTTCTTCCCAACGCATTAGTGTTTCTTCGTCTATGCGGACAGTATCTGCTTTCACAAGCAGGCCTTGAAGGTCTTCAATCATGAACTGGTTTGCCGCAGGTTCATCATGTGTAGGTTCTATCTGAGCAGCTTCGGGCGTCGCCTGTTGCGCAACCTGTTCAAGTTCTTTGATTTCAGGTTCGTTGCTGACCTCTTCAATCTGCTCTACCTCGTCCTTGATTGTGGTTTCTAACTCTGGCTTGGTTTCAATTGGATTGCTATTGAGGGAGATAGGGTTGATTTTGTCAAGAAGCTTGATGACGGTTGTGAAAAGAACGCGGCTCATCGTGTTCACGTAGTCACTGTCTGCATTTTCAGAAGTGATCGTGACGACGTAATTATCGTTCAGGTGGGAAACGTTTACAGCACCTTTGCTTCCTTCAATGGTTACTTGTTCGATTCCGCCCATCGTTCCAGCTTTTTCGAATAGTCCATCAAAATCGTCGATGATCCGCACGATGTTCTGCTGTGGCGTATTCTTGTCTGAAGCGATGATTTCGCCGTCTTCTGTGAACATAAAAGCCGTAGCAATGTCTGGGCAGAGGTTGCGGATTTCTTCCAGAGTGCTTTTTAGAGCGAAGGAGTAGAGTTCGTTGTCCATCTTTTCACTTCGCTTTGTCAGTCTAGGATATTCTGAAGAGTATTCGTTCAGGGACTCCGTCGGTCTGCAAAACGAGATACTTTAGACCTTCAGTGTCGCCCAATTGATCGAGCCATTTCAACGCTTCGCGTGCCTTCTGAAGCACTAGCAGTCTTTCTTGGTGGCTTCGAACCACTTGTTCTATGGCCGTGAGTTCATGAAACGGATTTGCATCAAGCACCAGGCTTAAGTTGCCTATCGAGATTTCGCCAAGGGTTTCAGTTGCGGCTTTCTTGCCTGCGAGTTTCATGACGACTTCATGGATCTTCTTGGATTTTTCAGCCAAGTTTCTAATATCGTCTAAGCGACGAAGATATTCGCCTAACGTGCTTTTTGTGTCGGCAATCTCTTTATCCAAAGTTTCCGCTATTTCTTCTGCTGATCCATATTCTTTTATTTCAACTACCATTTTCTTCTGCACCTCCGAAGAGGAAACAATATGGGATACTGGATAGTGCTAGATTCGCCCTATCCCCCGATCTTAACAAAGGAAAGATGGAAGCTAAGGTTTAGCTTGGAGCAGTTGCGCTGTATGTGAATTGGTTGCCCTTAGACGATCTCAATTCGACTTCATACTGTGCACCGTTGACCCAAGCATATGCGAATGTGACAGTCGCATTGCCGTTTGCTACAATGACTCCATTCCAAGCTGCAGGTACAGTCACTGTTGAGAACAAGTTTACGCCATTGTTTACGTGAATCTCCGTTATCGTGATTGTAGTCGTGCCAGTATTCAGCATTGTCACGTTCATTATGCCTGGGGCTGCGCCAAATTGCAGGTTTGTGATTTTGAGTTGTTCTGTTGCCATGAAGTTGAATGTTAGGGCTCCCATCCATGCTGCTACTGCTATGCTTACTGCGACTGTTACGGCGATGAGTATGATTGAGGCTACTACGGGGCTTAGGGCTTTTCGGCTTCTTAGTATTTTCATTTTTTGTTTAATCCCTCCTTTTGGGGCTGTTTGAGTATCTAGTGGAATCAGAGCATTTAAATCTTACGACTCAATACATCATATTAATCATTTGTAAAACACAAAGACAAAAACCCAACCCGTAACGTGCATTGCTATGGCTGGGAAACCATAAAAAAAGGAACTGTACAACAACAGTCAAGCTTTATGCTTTGAAGTTCATAGCTTCAGGTCGTCAAAAAAGTCCAACAGAAGCTTCGCGACGTTTTCGCCCAATTCAGTTTTCATATAGTACTTTTTCAGCGGATCGATGCGTTCGCTCTTGGCTAGGCCCAAATGTTCAATCTCAATCATCCTGGCTCTGAACGTGCCGTCGCTTAGCGTCAAATGATTCTCCCGCATGAACTCTTTTGCCTCTTTCCATTTTCCCCGATTCATGTGAAGCAGCATGATACAGTCTATAGCATGATCCTTCTCAAGCATTGCCTTAATCGCCGCATACTTTGGTTCCGTGAGTATACGTTTGACCTTCTCCTCGTCTCCAGCTTTAACCATCAACATCATCCTGCCATTCTTACTTCCTATTATAGCTCGAATGCCTTTAAAAGATTTAACCTATATTACGATTTGAGTCATATTTCACGGGGTATAGGATACACATCTCGGCCTTGTTCTTGTCGGTAACAGATTCATCAAGCCTAGATCGTAAGTTTTGAAAGTTAGATTTCGAGGATGCGCTTTGCCTAAAAACTTGGGTCAAGATTCCGAAGGTGGCGATGAAGCTTGGGCGTGGCGGAAAACTAGGGTCACGACAACGCACTTTTTCTTTTTTCCAAAGTGGTTGCGCTATTTGAGGGGTCATGCAAGAACAAAGCAGAGAGCATGTTCCTCCTTCTGCGTTTTGCGGAGTCGTCGTTTCGAGAGTACCAAGATGGTTGGAGTGAGTAAGATGAGTATGAGTAGTGTTGCTGTCCAATTTGGAAACTCTGGCACTGTCCAAATGTCTGAACTGATGATTTGAACATCAGACGACGATGTTGTTGTGTACGCACCTGTATGATTGACAGTTTCGCCCTGTGATTCAACCATGACTCCGGTTAACTCGTCCCAAAAATAGTTCAAACTGTAAGTCAGTGTTCCAGACGCGGTGATTGCGTTAAACTGGTCGGTGTCTCTGACAACACTTGCATAAGCTCTCGATATGGTCTCGTTTATAAAAGAGCGATCGAATGTCGAAGAATTGTACAACGAATCGCCAGGTTTTAAGTTAGCTGAAATGAACAAGCCCGCGAGAGTCTGATAATCTCCAGTGTTTACGTCTTCCCAACCGTTCGTGGTTGCCTCGGTCCCGTTCTTGAAATGGGTTATCAATTGCGCAGTTATGTTTGTGCCAGAAATGGCTATAACCTTAAACTGTAACCATTGTGTGTCGTTCTCGTTTACCACACTCGGGTCCGGTTTAGCATTCGGGTCATTTGAACTCCAACTGATGCTGACGCTGTACCTGAAAAAGTTGCCCACGCTAACGCCTACAGTTCTCGTTTGGGCTGATACATTCATAACCATTGAAAGCACTAAGAATAGCAAAACCAGAATCGATAAAACAATCTTCTTACCCATTTCTCATCAGCATGGCATATTATACTCAAGCTTTTATGACTTATGAATGAATCTCTGATTCAACCGGCAAATCCACACCTTTGTCAGATCGAACTTCTACTATTCTACTGACACGAATTCAACATAGACCAAAAAACGAATGAATTAAAAACTTGGAAAGCAGCCTCTTGAATATTCAATACTTTATTGTTACTGTAGAGCAAATAAGACTTAAATGTACCCGTATCATTCAATAAGATTGAGATGTGCCGTGCGCTAGTTGTCCTTTCCCCTTTCTAATTTGCCTGGATAATTTTTGTGCGCGGCATATCTCCTATTCACCACCGCGTTTTTTGGCATGTCTAACTTTGAAGGCGTCAAGGCTTCGGGTAATGGTCACATTCAACTTTTTTTGTCCATGCACATATGGCTTTCTTGATCCTTTTCCGGCTTAAGAGCACCAAACGAACGCAAATTGCAGAATGGCCATTGCTACAGGTGGGATCAATTGAAACCATGTTTGTAGTAACCATGTGCTATCCTGGCAGGCAGAATCCAAGTATGAGCGTTAAGCGAGGTGATCTCAACTACTAAACTCAACAATGGTTGACGCCTAGTCCAAATAGGGCATTCTTCCACCGGCACCGCCAGTCATCGGGAACTGGGCGACGAAAACTTCTGTCGATATTGTGTTGTCGTTTGGACTAGGGTCACCCTTAATCTCGCTTGTGTATGCATTTATCGTGTAAAAGCCATAAACTTTGGGTGTCCACGTGAAATTGAGTGTTGCATCTTCTTCGGGTGCCAAGATCAGTGTTTGCGTTCCGATCGTTGATTCGTTAACAAACGTACAGTTCACGCTCACGCTAAAGTTCTCCGTGTTGCCACCGTTGTTTTGAAGTATCACAGAGATCGTAAGCGTGTCATTGACAGTCGGGTTCTGTTCAGAGAGTTCCAAGCCAGCGATAGAAACGTCATGGGCTGCAACTGTCACAATTCCGCCAGTGTAGTTGTTGTTGCCAATGTTTATCTCGCCGGGCACAGGTCCCGCGTAAGCGCTCAGAACATAGTTACCTTCGGCCCAGCCTGAAGTGTTCCAAGTGAATACGATATTAACAGAATCGCCCTCAGCTAAGTTAATGCGTGAAGGTGCATCGACGGCGGTCATGTTGGCATATGCAGTCACGTTAAAAAACTCTGGATACTCTCCAAAGTTCGCGACAGTCACGCTTATGTTCAATGGAAAGCCCTGCCCAACAATCGTCTTTGCAGAAACAACGTTGGTCACGGCGATGTCATGAATTCCAGGCCTGACAGCAACGTATTGAAGTGCCATAGGTTGGTTCCAGTTGTTGCTCGTGTCGTTGGCGTAAAAAAGCCATTGAATCAAAGCTGAACTGCTGTTTAAAACTATCGTGCAGTTGCTCCATGAGTTTCCACTGCCTAGGCTGTTGAAACTTGTCCATGTTTCGTTGATCATGGTGCCACTATTGTTGTCGGACAGCATGAACCCACTTAGTGGTACATTTGGGGCCCAGTCACAGTAGAAAGTGCTGTTGGAACCAGTGAGCACGGATGTTTCCCCAAGTGATGAAGGATAATAGGTCGGGAGAGACATGTTGCCCTCAAGATATTCAAATTGATTATCTAGAGGACCAACCTTTGTGACATTCGTGACAGTGTTCCATGTGCTGTCGAACTGTACATCGTAAACTCCGGCAGACGGGAACCTGCACGTAACTGCTTTCGTACCGAATTGGAATTCCAACCCTCCAGGGTTTACTGGAATGCGAATTCTCGAATTCGAGTAGTCAAATCCGAAGAGGCTTGCTGGGGATAAGCCGCAAATGTCTTGGTAGCTCTCATCATCTAGCGGCATCGCTAGAGTTCCCGTTTCGGGGATTATGCCCTCTAGGAAAAGCGTCATCATGCCCGCTGCCGTCCCATCGTCTGAGAAGCCGCCGTCAGAGTGAAACTTGAACCGTCCAGCCGAGTACATTGAACTCGCCAAAAGTGCCTCCCAAGCTGGATTAGAGCCGCTGAGCAAGTTCACGAATGAAGACTGCCAAGTAGAGCTACCGCAATAAGCCTGTAAAGCTTGGATCGCGCCTAAGGTGTTTTCAATTCTAAGTTGAGGGTTGCCTGAAGCGTGCTGAAGAACTCCTGGAACTCCCCAAGCTGCGCTGCTCCAGCCGTTGATCAAAAGCTTGTTGTACAGGTCCAAATACACGCGGTCAAAGTTTGCGAGACTGTAACCACTCAAAGCATAGTAATATCCTATCACAAAAGCGAAGAAACCGACTTCACACTCATACCCGGCGTTAGCACCGTTATATCCATAGATGCTTCCATTCCAGAAATGATCTTGAATATAATTCCAGAGGCCAGCATCACTACCGCCGAGCTTAACCAAAGAATCCAATGTTTCAGCAGCTTCATCATAATAACGCGGGGTCCATCTGAAAGTCGTATTAGTTACCGGGTTGTAAGCTATGGAGGGCTGACCTGCTCCTAAGTAAGTAGCCAAGAGTTCTTGGTATGCCGCATTCTTATCCCAAATTGCCGTCTGACCATACTGTGCTGCATAGCGGTATGCATCGAGCATGAACCTGTAATAAACCATATAGTAAGGGTTTCCGCTGTAGTTCCACGTTAAAGGCAGGTTTTCCAGCATTGGCATGTTCGACAATGCTTCCTGAGTGGCTCGTTCAATAGTCGGAGAATCGTAACCGTCTATCTCGCTAAACCTTTTCACTTGGAAAACGTCAAGCCAATCACCGCTCGAAACGTACTGTTGAATGAGCGTGTCATAGTAACTCAAAGGAAGAGCGTTGAACACCATGGCAAACTTGACCGCAGTCGGGTCCGCTGTCCAATTTAGGGTACAAGCGTTGATCGCGTCGGCCAACGTGATGCTCGCAGTATCCTGACTGTGAACTAGATTGACCCTCAGGGGAAACAGAGCACAAAGGATAACAAGCGCAGAAACAATTACGATGGCTAACCGACGTTTCATTCTCTGTCAAAGGATACTTAGGTGACAACATTAATATTTTTTTAGGAAAAGATTTCTATGTTGAAATCATTTTCTGCAGCAACTGTTGCGTACGAAACTGACCCTGCGCCTGCATATCACCATGTCTTTGCCACTTTTTCAAAATCCTCTTTTTTTTCATAGCATGATTCTAGGCGCCCCTGCAGGGTCGCAAGACAAATACCAAGTGAGACAGTTGGAAAGACAGAGAGCATTTAGATTACAGATTGAGATACTCGGAAATGTTATTACTCTCCTCTTGGAGGATTATCTATGTTTAGGCGTCGTGTCTGAATTGGTCAAGAGCGTATAAGGTCATCCCGATAAGGAATCAGATCCATTCAAATCATCTAGGCAGCGAAGGTTGGGACCTTGTCAGCGTCCAAGATGCGAGGCTGGGAGACGGCAGAGTGTTCACGATGGCTTGCATCAAGAGGCAAACGAACGCGCATGAACCCTCCATCGACTCGCATAGACCTGCATCGCGCGAGTCAAGAAAGACCTAATGGCTTAAACCCTCACGATGAGTAA
>DASPTR010000082.1:0-7415 GCA_035623315.1 Candidatus Acidiferrum sp.
GTCCTCTTTTCCAATTCGAGAAGTGTAAAGATACGTGGCACCGATCAGAAAAGTGATGCCGATTATGAGCAGCGTTTGGAAAGTGTTCTCAAGAAACTCTGCATAGAGTACCCCGATTATTCCCGTCGGAATCGTTGCTACGATTATGAGCGGTATGAACCTGCCATATTCTGACTTGAAGTCCAAATGCACCAAAGCAGAAAGAATGTCTACGATATCCTTCCTGAAATAGAAGATGACCACGATCAGCGTTCCAACATGCAGGGTCACATCCAAAAGCGGCGTAGCTTCCAAGCCCTCCAAGTGCTGAGCTATTTTCAAGTGGGCCGTGCTGGAAACAGGCAACCATTCAGTCAAGCCTTGGATTATTCCCAGCGGAACCATTTCTAAGATGCTAACCTGCCCGACCATAAAGTAGACTGTCTGAGAAGAGGCCACGTAACCAGCCGTGTCATTAACGTAAACAACTATCGAATGAGATCCTTGGGCCAGGTTAGTCAATGTCGAGTTCCCCACTATCGTGATATTTGCCTGTCCACTAAGGCTGTAACCTGCCCATGAAATAGGCTCATTCACTTCGAACGTCAAATCTATTTGCGACAAGGTATACGTAGTGTTCGTAGGCGACAAAATCGAGACCTGCGGCAAGAAGGGGGTCTGTTCCAGAGCAGCATCATGCGAGCTTCCGGTGGAAGCATAGACGCCTGCCTCTGCCACGTTGTGGTTCCCAGCCAAAGAGACCGAAGCGAAAACAAGGATACACACTGAAAATGCAAGCATCAGTTGCGGAACCAGTCGGTTTGCCTGCCTAAATTGTCTGAGACCTGGAGCCTTGAACAGGCACAGAATGTTATTTTGGAACGTGTGTGCCAAGTTTTTCCCTCACATTGAGCGCTCCAGATCAGGTTTAAAAGAGTAGGGAATATAACCTGTTAATACATTTGACGGTGTAGTCCATGAGCGAGTATCCGCTTGGAAGCGTCGAAGACCGACAGAGTCTAGCATCGATGCCACGCGAAAAACTGCTCGATTACTTGTTCCTTCAAGTCAGAAACCTGTGGAGGGTCGACGGACTTTACTTCCTAGGAATCGAGAAAAAGTTTGGCACAGAAGCCGCAACACAAATTGACGCAGGCGTGTGGGAAGCCATGGCTGCCATCGAGGCCAAGAGCATGCAGAGAATGCTCAACGTCGGCGAAAACCCAGGTTTGCCCCAGATAATTGAACTCCTCCAGAAGTCAAGCTGGGCCCTAGACCAACCATTCAAGACTATTGAAGTAAGCACTACGCGCGCCGTTCTAGGCGTGAACAGATGCAGAACCCAAGAAACACGCTTGAACAAGGGACTAACCGAATTCCCATGCAAGCAAGTCAGATTCGGCTACCTAAAGAAATTCGCAAAGACTCTTAACCCAAAAACCGAAGTGAAATGCCTAGTCTGTCCACCTGACGCCCACCCAAAAGATTCATGGTGCAAATGGGAATTTACACTATAACTGGTCAAATGTGACTTGCAGCGTTTGCCCCTGAAGTTATGATTCGCTCTTGAGTTCCTGATCAATCCATTTGAAGTATTCTTTGCTTCCTGCTACGATGCTTGTTGCTGTGATCTCTGGTGTTTCGTAGGGATGTATCTCCTTGATGGCTTTCTCAATTCGTCCATAAAGACTCTTTTGGCTCTTGATCAGGCACAAATATTCCTCAACATTCTCGATCCTATTCTTCCACCAATAGGTGCTTGATATCGGACCCAAAATCTGAACACAAGCCGCCAGTCTCTTCTTCACTAAAGCATGTGCTATTTTTTCGGCGTCCTCTCTCGTCCTGGTTGCCGTGGACACTTGAATGTACCCTCTCATGGTGATTCACCAGAAATCTCGTTTCACCTGCTTTTCAAAGGCTCAATGAGTTCTTGAACCTTCCGTACCCTGGGAGACTTCCAAACGGGCCCCCATCAGAACTCACGATATGAAAGAGATTCAAGCTTCAAGAAACGAAAAGTGTCTCGAATTTGTTGTCTTCCAAGGAAACAGACACAAGAGTATTCTCGGAACTCGTAGATCGATGCTCAAAGAGGGAAGAAAAACATATACGTCGCTTCCGTTAAGACAACGATTTAGGTGAAAGAGAATTTGAAACCAAACATCATCGGCATAGTTGGAGTCATAATATTATTCGTCAGCCTTGCCCTGCCCTGGTGGACGATGGCGCTGTCACCTAGCCAAATAGTCAGTCTAGATGGTTACTCGGGCAATGTTATGATTTACCCATATCAAGCAACTGCGAGTCTAAACCCTGCAGGAAGCACAATAGTATTCAGGACAGACTTCTGGTACGGATGGGTAGCACTTGCACTTGTCATACTAGGCGGCATACTGGCACTTGCAGGCAGCCTGTTACACGGGGCAAAAGTGATACTCGTCGGAGGAGGCATTATGGCACTTCTCTCAATCGTAATCTTCGCACTGGGCCTCCAAAGCGACCTCTCGGGCTCAACTTTCGCAGCTGGCTGGCCCGCCTTAGGACTATTCGTAAACGGAACATATGGTGGGTACGCTTACACGACCTACCTATCGTATGGCTTTTGGCTTGCCCTAGCCGCAACCATCATAATCTTCCTCGCTCTCTTGAAGAAGGAGAAGATGATCGCCCCAGTCGCCTCCGTCGCCCCCGCGGTCCCTCAACCAACGTCAACATAAAGAAAATTACGCGAACAGAGATGCAAACTAGTCTCACGTATTCGATTCTTTTCATTTTTGAATGCCCGTAGGGTCGAACTTTGAAGAGAAAACATGGCTACAGACGCGGATATTCAGTTGCCCTTCTTGTCGGCTTAGAGAATGATCATGCCGTTCTATGGCAGATATTTAGTCACGTTGCAAAACCATATGCCACTGTGAACCTAGACGGGCAGAGAAACGACGGCAGGACACTGTACAATTTCCACGAAACCATAGTCAAAGCCTTGAGACCTGCCCTCAATCAGGGGACAAGAACCATCGTAGTTACATCTCCCATAAAGACTGCTTATGCCGCAGATTTTCTCAATCACGTGCGAAAACATCACACGCATCTGATTCAATCTAATCTAGACAGGGTAAGCTTCGCCACGTTAGCCGGCTCCGCAGATCAACCGCACAAAGTTACTGAACTCGTGAAAACCAAAGAATTTCATGAGCTGATAGCCGAAACAACGTCAGACGAAGCCGATAACATCGTCGACGCATTAGACAAAAATCTCTACGACATCAAAGCCAACTCAGCTGCCCTGTTCTCCCTCAAAGAAATCGAAGACAAGATCTACCACCCAGAAGGACACGATAGCCTCGAAACATTTCAACTGGTCCTCACAGAAAAGCGTCTGGCCGACCCCAAGGATAATCGCAGGATCCAAAGACTCCTACAAATCGCATCCAACAAACAAATAGAAACAAGAATAGTGAAAGCAGACACACAAGCAGGCAAACGAATCAGCCAATTCGGGGGCATAGTCTTCTTTCCCAAAGCCACCAAAAAACACGCCGTGTGAAAAAGACTAATGCAGAGGTTCCGTACAGAGAGTAAAGAGAATACAAGGCTCAAGAACGCCGTTGAACACAAAAGATTTTAACAACACACGACAAAGAATACGTGATAGAGTTGACCTGCTGGAAGAAGCTGACTCTGACTCTAATCGCGTTGCCCTTGTTCTATCCGATTGTTGTTATCGACAGATATGTTTCTATCCTCTTGTGCGATGCCGACATGCGAAAAATCGTAAAGGAAAACAAGGAAATCTTCTAGAATTCACAGGAAGCAAATGGGAAACTCGATCAAAAACTAGTATTTTGCAATGTTTCTTCCCACTTTATAATAGAAGCCTTCTTCGCCGATCCACTTGAAAAGCAGTCCGTCTTTCCATTCATATCCTTCACGAACGTGAGTCGCTAGAACCTCTCCTATGAACCAGACATGGTCCCCGGTTTCCATGACTCGCACGACCTTACACTCGATGCTCAAAGGACTCTCATCAATAAGAGGCGCAGATACCTTACTCGCCGGAACCGCCGTCAACTTGGCCAACTCAAACTTGTCAACGTCACGGCCAGACTTTTCTCCGCAAACCCTCACTGCATCAATCAGACTCTCATCAACCACATTAACAACAAAGACTCCGCTCTTCCGAATGAGATCATAAGAAAACCTTGAAGGCGCTATTCCAACACCGACCAGAGTCGGCTTTCCTGAAAAGTAACCAAACATGCCGACGCTAATTATGCTCCTCTTCCCTGAATCCTGACACGACACAAGACACACTGGTCGAATCGGCAGATTCCTAAGGCCCTCTCGAACCGAAACTTCGCTCTTCAAGGACAAAATCTCTGTTGAACGGTTATGCGTATTTTCCCTTTTTTTCTTAGGAGACATTTCTTTATCTTTTTAGATATTTGTTCTTCTTAAGAATTTAAAATTAGCTCTCTCTGAACAAGAAAGCAAGTCAACGCCTGAGGACTCGAAACGAGTCCGTAATGTTCAAGGGTTTATATGAGTGACTCGATTACTTCCGCTTCTATGTAATATGTGACCTCTGGCGGTAGAATATTGCCCGTGTAAGTGATTTCCCCCTTCTTCATCATTCCCTGAATCCTCACGTATTGATTGGTTTGGTTCCAAAGACTAGTGTCTACATTATTGGCAAGGGAAACTCCGATGGTTAAGTTACCAAAATTGAGCCTCATATTCCACGGCGAGGATTCGAAAGAAGGAAAAGCCAGCACACCGCTAAGAGAACCTTCAACGGTAACTGTCTTGTTTACCCACGGAGAAGGATTGCTCATGATGATTTCCTCAATTGACGAAGGCCCATTCAAGAGATCATTCAGTTGGTTTTGAAGATTTGTCACGCTAGAGTTTAGTTGAGAAATCTGAGTTTTCAATGAGGAAATTGTGTTGTCTTTGTCATTTACTACGGAGAGGTAGACAACAATTACACCGCTTAGGGAAGCAATCAAAACGATGCAGACTATTCCAAGTGCGACGGCTAAGTCTCTTCCGAATGTTCTCTTTTCTTTTGTTTCATTCATGCAGAAAACCTAGACTATTTTATAGCAAAGAGAAATAAAAAACTAAGTCTTGGAACATCACGTTCCAAAGCCTGGTACAGTCCTGAACCATGCAAACATGGAAAACAAAAGCCCCGAAGGTTAACGAACTTCTTTAACAATCGGAGACTTAACAGAACCATATAGAGAATCGGCACCAACCGAAAGTTTACATGAACCCCTTTTCAACCGAAGACTTTACAGAACCCGCTGGCGAATGATTCATAAACAACTCCCAACAAGAACATGCTCTAAAGGTCGTTTCCATTGGATGCTTGGGAATTAACAATCATAGGCGCAGGTTCAGCCGGCCTAGCAGCCGGAATCTATGGAATCAGAAGCGGACTGAAAACGCTTGTCATCGAAGAGAAGATTGCAGGAGGAACCACAGCGGAAGCACCCTTGATCGAGAATTATCCTGGCTTCCAGAGCATCAACGGACCTGATCTAGCTCAAAAAATGACTGAACAAGCCAAAAACGCCGGCGTAATCCTTCACGAATTCGAAACAGTCACAAGTTTCAACCTCAAGTCTGAACCCAAGATTGTCAGGACAAACCGAACAGAATACACGACGAAAACCGTAATCATCGCCACGGGAAGACACTACCGAGAAATCGGTGTCCCAGGCGAAAAGGAACTTCGAGGAAGAGGAGTAAGCTACTGTGGAGTCTGTGACGGCCCCTTGTTCAAAGGCAAACGTCTACTGGTCGTCGGCGGCGGAAACTCAGCGCTAATAACGACCCTCTACCTCGCAGGAATCGCCTCCGACGTGAAGATTGCTCATCGCCGAGACACGTTCAGGGCCGAAGAAGCCCTCTCGAAAGCTGCGAAGGAAAAAGCAAACATCGAAATCCTATGGAACACGGAAGTCAAACAAATAATCGGCGAAAAGCTCGCCACCAAGACCCTGTTGTTCAATAACAAGACTAGAGAAACAAGCGAATTACCCGTTGACGGCGTTTTTGTCCAAGTAGGCGAAGACCCGAATAGCCAATTAGCCCACGAAGCAGGCGTAAATGTTGACGAAGATGGCTACGTAATCGTTGACACGCTGCAAAGGACAAACATCCCAGCAGTGTACGCTGCTGGAGACGTCACGAACAACCCAGTCAAGCAGATTGGAACATCCATCGGACAAGGAATAACAGCAGCCATGGAAGCTTACGGATACGTTCGCCGACCCTACTACAAACAATGAGCCAAACTGCGAGATTTCTGCAAAACCATTATATCATTCAGAACTGCCTTGAAAAATTCCATGAATAGTACGACCACCTTGTCTTGGCAGACGAGAGGATCGTCGGGAGAAAATTGCAGATGACTCAAGCGTGCGCGACTGCAGTGAACATTAACCAAGACCTCTGTAGCAGATGCTCGATCTGCCACTCCGTTTGTCCCTATGAAGCTATAAAGCGGGACCCTGAAACAGGCAAGGTTGAAATAGACATTCAGAAGTGCCAAGTCTGCGGAATATGCTACAGTGCTTGTCCCGTCTTTGCCATAGAAATCAACTATTACAATTACGATAGTTTAGTCGATTACGTTAAGAAGATGCGCGAAAAATGCAAGAGTGACACGCTTGTTCTCATGTGCCGGGGAAATTCACCTTCAACATGCGAGATTGAAGACATCCTGAAAGATCAGGGTCTACGCGTGAACAGCTATATTCCGCTCCGTCTTCCCTGCTCCGGACGAGTGCCAACAGAATTCATCTTCAACGTCCTAAAATCCGGAATCAAAAAAGTGATATCCATTCAATGCGAGGACGCATTCTGCAGATTCAAAGAAGGCACAAGAATAAACACTAGACGAATGCTGCTGAGTCAAGCCGTCCTTGAAAGACTAGGCCTCGGAAAAGACGCCGTAAAAGTCATAAAATACTCGAGAAAAGCCGTCTACGAACCCGAAAAATGCGTAGGCTGCGACAAATGCGTATTCATCTGTCCATACAAGGCCATCGAAGCCCAAGAATTCGCCACGCCTAAGATACTCTACGACTGTTGCATGGGATGCGGAGCATGCGCCCTAGTCTGCCCACACTCAGCAATTCAGATCAAAGGCTTCGAATTTGAAAACATCCTGAAACAATACTCAACGGCAGCTCAGAAACTCAAGGCAGCAGGCAACTTCCCCGTAATCCTAATCTTCAGCTGCCAATGGTCAGAATTCTCAGCCTTAGACAACCTCGAAAACTCAATGTTCAAAAAAAGCTTATCACTTGAAGTTCCATGCTTCAAGGCGCTCGACCCTGTTCACATCGTAAACGCCTTGCGCAGCGGTTTTGACGGCGTCATCGCCGTAGTATGCTCAAACGAAGACTGCAAGCTGCAGG
>DASPTR010000083.1:0-3236 GCA_035623315.1 Candidatus Acidiferrum sp.
GAAGTCGACAAATGCTGCTTGCGATTGGAACACAAATCGCGTTCGTTCGCTTCCATAGTGGTGCTACTCAAGAACTATCTTCAGCAGAGATGGTTTGTCCCTTGCCGTAATCAATTTCAAAATCGTTTTCCATGCCTCGCGCATGCGCTCGTTTCAATCTGTCGTCTTTTTGTTAGGATCTTGATCTAAAGTGTCTTTATGCATCTTGGTGAAAGCTTAATCACCTAAAACGCGTACACGATGAAAATGATTTCCCAAATCAACTCGCTATATTCATTCACGCTGCTCTAGTCCAGGCGTCCTTCTCAGCGAATTTGTCCACTTCCGTTTCTTCGTGGCTTGATAGAGAGTTTCAATGGTTTTTTGAAATAACTCTCTTTCTTTCGTAAGCATTTCAACGTGATCTTCGAGTCCGTCCTTTTTGACACGAAGGGTGTTTGTTTCCTGTTGAAGTTGCCAGATTTTTTGTTTGGAAACCTTTGTGTCTTTTCTTAACTCTGCAATCTCTTTTCGAAGGGTCTCCATCTCGCCAGTCAAGATATTCATGTACGCTTTTAACTCGTCATGCTGTTTCTGCAACTCTTCGTATTTCGACTTTCGGGTTAGACCGAAGACCAAAGCAACCTCCTCCGACAAATAAACAGCACAGGGGAACCTATAAAAACATCACGCACCAGCGAATTTCCTTTCCATATTCTCCTTCAGGAAAAAGACGAACATAGAATCCTCAATACTATTTCTAACTTGTTAGAAGATGACGTGCCTCAGCGCCATAGTGCCTAAGTTGCGCGTGTCGTGTGAAACAAACCTTTGAGGATGGAAACTGGGGTCTAATCTGAAAAACTAATAAATCAGTCTTTGTCGCATCTGAATGTTAAGGTGCGAAGTTTGTATTCCGAAAAAGCGACGCATTTTCACGCATGCCAATTGGCAACTACTAACTCCATGAAACAGCACAAACTGAGGAAGCTCGTTGCGTGTTTGTCAGATAAAGAGGGAAGGGGAAGGGAGTTCATCTCGCTTTACGTGCCTCGGGAGAAATCCGTAGATGAGATAGTTGCAATCCTCAAGAAAGAGGAGTCTGAATCTGGTGATGTGAAATCTGAGAGCGTTAGGGATCGCCTTCAAAAAGCCCTCAAGAATGTGGTCCAGCATCTGAGGCTGCAGAAAGAAATTCCGGAGAATGGAATCGCGATCTTTACTGGAACTTTCGCGAACGATTCGGAAAACGAGGTTTTGAACGTTGAAGAGGTCGTTCCGCCGGAACCGATCACCACGGTTCTTTTCGAGGTGGACGACCATTTCCATTTGGAGCCGCTGAGGGGAATGCTGAGAGACATGAAAGTCGTTGGGGTAATAGCCATGGATTCTAAGGAGGCTAGTTTTGGGGTGCTCGATGGTGGACGACTCGAATTAAATGGAAATATCACGTCTGGGATTCCTGGAAAGTCTGGGAAAGGCGGGTCAAGTCAAAGGAGGTACGAGAGAGAACGTGACATGGAGCTCACACAATTTTTCCACAGGGTTGCGGAGCGTGCGGCGAAGGCATTTCTTGAGAACAATAAAGTTACGGTGTTGATGGTTGGAGGACCTGGCCCAACGAAAGAGGATTTCCTGAAGGGTGATTACCTTAATTACGAGCTGAAGAACGTACTTTTGGGCAGAGTTGATACACAATCCGCCGATAAAGAGGGCGTGAAAGAAGTGCTCGCCAAATCCTCTGAGACGCTGAAGAACATGTGTGAGCCAGAGCAGAAGGTGCTCGTACAACGGCTTTTGGCGGACATGGGCAAGCAAGACGGTTTGGCCGTTTTCGGTTTAGATTCAGTTTTGAACGCGCTCAAGAATGGTGAAGCGGAAGTTGCGCTAGTGACAGATAATACAGGCATGATTGAAATTGTTGCAAAGTGCAAAAAATGCGAAAACTCAAGAGCGAAGATAGTAAGCAACGAGAACAAGGTTCAGACCATACAGGAAATGATATCCAGCCCCTGCGAAAAATGCAAGGCGGAAGAATATGAAGTGGAGGAAAAAGACATAATAGACGTCTTAGAGGATGCTGCTTCACAGACAGACGCAAGGGTTGAAGTAGTATCTCCAGAATCGGAAGAAAAAGCAAAACTCACGGCATTAGGAGGCTTTGCCGCTCTCTTAAGATACCGACCTTGACAAAGTGGAACGACACTTGCTGAAACTTTTCACAGCGTTTTATCTAAGGTTTGGAACAGAACGTCACTTTACCCATGTATATGAACTGGCTGGCTCTTCAGGTCATCTGCGAGATGTTTCAGAGAAAGCTGGCGGAGTACGTTTTCTGTGGTTAAGTCTATGAGAAATGATTCGAGGCTCATTATATCCGTTACTTCCGCCCGCATCTCCTGCATGAAAGCAGAATAGTCCGCGTAGCTCTTATGGATTGAAATCGTTATCCTATCGTGGTCTAATCCGCTGCCGTCAGAGACGAATATCATGTTTGGGTGTCTTTCCACGAAACTCTTGGCTTTCTGAAAAACATCTTCTGGGTGTTTCTCATAATCCCGTTTGCCAAAAACTACCGCCATTATTTTGTAGCCCAGCGCAACCAGATTGGGAGAAGCGCCGTATTCAACAAGGCCTTGTTTCTCCAGTTTAGTCCTCGTCCTGCTAACGGTGGGTTGAGAGACATGAAGCACCTCGGCAAGCTCACGGTCGCTCCTTCTGCAGTTTCTAACAAGTTCTGCTAAGAGTCGAAGCTCAATGTCTTTCAAGAGGCAGCCATCTCAACTTGCGCGGTAACCTTTTTGGAGGATAACAGTTAAGAAGCTTCCCATGCCGACGGGGTGCGTGCTTTGAAATATGAGATCGGGGTCTCCAAATTTACCGCAAGTCTTAAAAAACATGATATGCGAATCACTAGCTCGAGGAAGACTCAGTGGTTTACTGTACAAAATGCGGAACCCAGAATCCCGACGACGCCAAGATTTGCAGGCAATGCGGCGCTCCGTTGCAGACTGTGGCAGGAGAAACGGAGCAAGAACGCTATGAAGATGAGTGCGGAGGAAGACGCAGAAGTGGCGAGCCATACAGGCGAATGGAGTACGAGTGCTTTGGCATCCCGAGAGGAGGCGCCATCGTGGGTATCGCTATAGGCGCCATCATCGTTCTGGCAGGTCTCATATGGTTCTTGCAACAGGCAAACGTGCTTTCCTCGTCGTATAACGTATGGCCGCTTGCAGCAATTATCTTCGGCATTCTAA
>DASPTR010000084.1:0-8444 GCA_035623315.1 Candidatus Acidiferrum sp.
ACTCTGGGTGCGCCGCCACTTACTGCAGTGAGAACAGTGACGTTTCCGATTCTCAAACCATCGCTGATAGCCGCGTTCATTCTTGCATTTGCTAGGTCATTATCAGAGACTGGCGCAACATTCATCGTAGCTGGCGTGTTCGAAAATGGGCCAGTCTTTATTCAGAACGTTATGAACAGTTACAAACAAGGGACAGTGATTTACGACGGTTCAATCGCACTTGCAAGCTTGTTGCTTATAATCGGCGCGTCAGCGATATTTGCGTTCATCCGCATTCTTGGACCGAGATTAAAATTGCCAATAAAGGGAGTTTGGCCGGGCTTTGAAAGAAAACTGAGTTATTCAAAGGCTTCCTTTTCAAGGAACAGTGTGACTCTGCTAGTCTTTTTGGCAATAGTGCTTGTCCCGTCTCTCTGGGTTGCGCTACCAGCATTTCATGCAGTTTTCACTCCTACTTTGCATAGCGCGCTGTTCGGTGTGGGCGTGTGGAGTGGGTTCTGGCAGAGCCTGCTTCTTTCATATGGTCTTGCGGCGATCGTGACGGTGTTGAACATTATCATCGGTCTTCCGATGGCAATACTCATAGCTAGAAAAAGACTGGGGGCTTTAACGTCGAGCGTACTTGACGTGCTCATCATGATTCCCTTGATTGTCCCGTCAATAGCTCTAGGTGTCTCGTTGAAGTTCTTTTGGACGCAAACTTTTCCCTTCTTTCCCGAAATTCTGCTTCTAATCTTTGCGCATCTGACGATTACATACCCTTACTTCGTAAGGTCAATGTCTGCGGCTGTAGAAAGAATAAACGTTGAGATGGAAGAAGCGTCGCGAACGCTTGGAGCAAAACCCTGGGACGTTTTCAGAACGATTATTTTCCCCTTGACGAAGTACTCGATGCTCTCAGGCGCCATAATTGTTTTCACGCGCAGCGTAAGCGAAACGGGAGCAACATCGGCAGTGGCTTCGAGTCTCCAGACAGCGCCGCTGATTATCGTCAATTGGGTGAAAGGCAAAGTTCCCGCCACGTCACTCGACATCGGACTGGGTTGCGGTATTCTGATTTTATTCTCTTTCGTGATTCTGTTGGCGTTAAGGTTTATTTCAAAGGAAAAAGGAAGGTCCTAACGTGCCCCAGCGCGAATTTGCATATCGTTTAACAGAATCACAAGGGGATAAACTGCCTAGAGGGTTCTGAGCATGCCAAAAATCCGAGTTGTTAACGTCACGAAAAAGTTCGGGAAAATCATGGCCGTCGACAACGTGAGTTTGGAGATTCAAGACAAAGAATATTTCTCCTTGCTCGGCCCAAGCGGATGCGGCAAGACAACTCTTCTAAGACTCATCGCAGGCTTGATCAAACCCGACAACGGCGAAATATACATCAGTGACAGGCTCGTGAACGACGTTCCCCCCGAGGACAGAGACATAGGGTTTGTCTTTCAAACATTTGCGCTTTTTCCTCATATGGACGTTTGGGACAACGTGGTTTATGGGCCAAAAGTGAAAGGATTCAACATCCAAAAGTCGAAGACCATAGGGCACGAAGTCTTGGAACTGGTCAAACTTCACGAGCGCTTGGACGCGTTTCCGAATGAACTGAGTGGCGGAATGATGCAGAGAATAGCTGTCGCCCGAGCTCTAGCAGCAGGCGCAAAGACACTTCTGCTCGACGAACCTTTGGGTCAATTGGACGCAAAGGTGCGAAATGAAATCAGATACGAAATAAGAAGAATGGCCAAGGATCTTGGTCTCACAGCTATCCATGTTACACATGATCAGTCGGAAGCCATGTCTATTTCAGACAGAATAGCCGTGATGAGAAAGGGACGAATCTTACAGATCGGAACGCCCGAGGAACTCTACATGTCTCCGAACAGCATTTTTGTGGCGCACTTTATAGGCGAATCGAATTTCCTAGAATGCCAAATTGTCAGCACGTCTGATGGAACGGCCACTGTCGAGCTTCGCGGTGAACTCGAGGTCAAAGTGATTGCCAAAAGAGGGAACAAAGGCGACAGAACAGTGTTGGCCGTCAGACCAGAAGCTTTTTCGATAGAAGAAGGCACAAGAAGAACTGGAAACTCGATTCTAGGTACGGTTGAGAGAGTAACGTTCGAGGGGAACAACGTTAGATACGACGTTAGACTCGAAAACCAAGAGTCCGTGGTCGTCGTTCAAACATCATTTGCTGATGAATGGTTCCAGGCAGAGCAGAAGGTCACGCTAAGCTTTGAACCTGAAAAAGCACATCTCTTCACCTACCCAGAAACCGGACTCAAGGAAGAAACGACCGCCGAGTAGACCAAAGCAGCATATCCTGTCACAGCTACCTCTGAAACCCGATAGCTTCGCGCGTGCTGAAGTGCTTCTTTATTCTATGAGCAAGAAAGCGTATCTGTTCATGGTCTTTGAATAGTCCCGCAGCACTTCTATGGAATAGCCGATCCTTTTGACGGTTGAGAATACGTCGACGGCCATGGCTTCTGGGGCTGGACGCGCAGACCTCTTGTTCTTGCAGTTGATTCTCACTTCTGCGCATTCTTTGCATAGGCTGCATGAATCCATGAAAAGAAGGAATGTCTTCGGATTGTCAGCCAAGAACACTTCTCGTTCTAATTTGAGAAGCCGCGCGTTGATGCCTCTTGCCCATTCGTGTCTCTCCTCTGGCCTTTCGAGTTTCTTTTCAAAGTGAAAAACAACACCCTCATTGTACTCATGGAAGAAACTTGCACAGTCGTCAACTGAAGGCGTGTTAGGAGGGCAACAGGCTATTTTCCCGTAATTTGAGCAACCGAACATGCATTTCATCCTCACCCATTGAGAAACCACGATGTTTTTCGGTTCTATCCACTTGAAATCCTTGAACCGGTGCTTGAGGAACAGCATTTCCAAATGTTTTCGGTTACTCATTCAGGTCTGCTCCGAAACAGACAAGTTATCTCACGGTTGTTGAAATAACTTTTCCGCGAGTACGTAGATCAGACTTGCGCTAACCAATCGAGGCATGTTTTGAATCTCTGCCACATTTCTACTGTGGCGTGATCTCGACTACTTTCGACATGGAGAACCAATCATCTATGATCTCTTTGGTCGCGGGGCCATAGTATTTGTTGTAGAGCGCGTTTTTTCCGGTGTGGAAAGCATCCTCGTTAGTCACGATTCGAGCTATTCCTTTGGAATGAACGCCTCTAATTTTGTATTCAACTTGATTATTCTTGATGATGTTTTTCATCCAGTCGGTATAAGTTCCCTCGTGACTTAGGTAAATTTTTTCTCCAGCCATTGCAAACCATAACTGCACTGTGTGTGCACTTCCAGTGTATCGTCCGATCGTAGTCAGGTAGATGTACTTCTCGCTTTCAACTTTCCCAATTTTTAGAGTATTCATCGTTCACTATCAAAATTTATCTGCAGATTTAAGTCTATTGAGTTCAGCGCGCTGGCTGTGTTTAGTTGATTTGGCTGGCTCGGTCTAGGGGCAATGTGTATTGGAACCGAAACGTGAAGTTCGAGAGAGTATTTTGTCCCTAGCGGTCATGAACCTTTATGCGCTATGTTTTACACTTTGGGCACAGTGTGTTTCTTGACTTCTTGTCTTGAATGAATAGTCGGCCGATTCTACTCCCTTTTTCACTGTGCGAGCAGAGGAAGATTCCCATGTTTCTTTCGTCCTCGGTCTTGGGATAGACTGTCCAGTAGACCTCTTTTATGACTCCATTGGGACTAACTTTGCCAATTTCAGCCAAGGCGTCACTTCCCAATTCCCACCCGTGTCTGGTAGCGGGGCGAATATCGCGATCGGCAACGATCTGCTTGCCGACTTGAGAGTAAAGGAACGCTTTTAGCAGTTTGATATCTGGGTTAACGCTGAAGTAGACAACCCTAGAAACGTATCTGTTGGGGCAGACATACGCTCCGATGATGTTTTTCGGATCAGATTGCAAAAGTACTAGCGAAGAGGGTTCATCACAGTGTTTACATTGTCCTTGGAACTTTAGATATTTTTCCACAAACTCCTCCAAAGATTTTCCTTGGGAAAACGTGTGAGAATGTGAGATGCCTTCTTTTTCATCTTGAAGACTTTGGTAGTAACTGCTCGAAAAGAGCGCTTTCCAAGAAGCTTCTGTCGCCGAAACTGCCTCTGAAAAACCCGTCAGCAAGTGATCGATTTTTCCATCGTCGTATTCAACGAAGACTTGAGGGATAAGATAATCTTCCGACCAATCCCCATGTTCTTCAACAAGCCTGTCAGCTGCCTCAAGCTGCTCAGGGATCTCTATGTCAAGAACACGGAGCGGAACCCCAAAGTCTTCCGCCATTTTGTGGGCATTATGCAGAGAAAATGGTACACAGTGTGGACAATATTTGGCCAGAACTATAGTAATCCTCTTAATCAAAGCCTGTACGACCTCAGAGTTAAGGAATAATGCTCCTTGGCTACCTTTCAAGAATATTCCACTAGATTAAGTTTAGCAGACTGCGTGCCCGACCTTGGGTTGGATTGGTGAAGAATTCTTTCGAAGATTAGATCATAAATAGCGGCGTAGGAGCCTCAATTCATGCGCGAGCCTGCATTTCCTTTTTTCTGTCGAGCAGGTCTGTGATTTCTTCAAATTCTCCCGTATAGTCCTTATGCTCCTTAACGAGTCTGCTCAATCTGTTCTGGTTGAAAGTTCCAGTGTAGATTCCAAAAGCCACAACGGCGAGCAGTGCCCAGAAAAAGAAGCCAGAAACAGCATTCAAGCCCTCCGTGCCTGTTTCAGCGGCTAGGGGGATGAATGCTCCAACTGATGTAGAATATCCGCTGATCAGCCCAATGAGGGCTCCTCTGAGATCGTCCCTGTTATCGTTTATAGTCTTGGCCAAACTGGCTTTTCTTTGCCACAGGTTGGAAGTGTCGCTATAGTCTACAGCACTGGCCAGTTCGTCGAAGGCTTCAACAAGATTTCCAGAATTGTGCACAAATACACTGTTCACTTTTTGACGATACCGCTCTCTGCTCTCTAAGTACTGCTTCTTAAGTGCGATGTTGTCCAAGTAGGGGGTCTTCCTCTCTCGCCAAGCATATCGAACATTCTGCAAGAAGCCCCTCATGGTATCTGCACGCTTAGACATATTCCATCTGAGCTTTTATTCACGAGATTCGCTATTTAAAGCGCACGCGTGAGCGGTCACCGCTCTTAACTATTTCCGTTTGCGATGAGCAGCTAAGAACTTGGGAACCTTCGTCAGCAAGTATAGGAGGTAAACAAGGTATGCTAAGAGGATTATCTCCCAAGCGAGCTGGACGTAGTTCACTTTGACTCATCTCCATCAAGCATCGAAGCCTGTGCCTGCGTTCCCATACAAGAAAACAGGGCATTAGCGTAAAAAGTTTCTGCGGGCATGTCTAGTTTTTTCAAGATCAAGCAAAGAGCGTGTTTTTTCCTTTGAACTCGGTTGGTCATGCGGTTGTTCTCTTCAAGAGTTGAAATCTCAAGGATGCAAAGTCAACTGATCCTTCCCTTGGGGAATAGATATTAGTAGGATATCGGTAGGCTTCTTGAAGCAAAATTTGGGAGACGCGAGAATTGAATCCTATCGAGGTTTCCTCTCTCAAGAAGTATTACGGGAATGTCAAGGCTGTAGATGACATTTCATTCACTGTCAGCGACGGCGAAGTCTTCGGTCTGTTGGGACCGAACGGCGCTGGCAAGACCACGGCAATAGAAGTTCTGGAAGGTTTGCGGGAAAGAGACGCTGGAGATGTGAAGGTCTTCGGTTTTGACCCATGGAAAAGCGGTTATGACCTGCATAAGAGAATAGGAGTCATACCTCAAGAGTTCAATTTCTTTGAAAAGATAACTCCGAGGGAGGCCATAATTTATTACGCTGACCTGTTTGATGTTAAAGTTGATCCCGACGAAATTCTGAGAGAAGTCTTGCTTGAAGAATCTAAAGGAATCAATTTTGATAGTCTTTCTGGCGGACAAAAACAGAAAACCGGTCTTGCACTTTCGTTAGTTAATTCGCCTGACATGCTTTTTTTGGATGAGCCCACCACTGGGTTGGACCCGAACGCTCGAAGGGCAATTTGGGAGGTAATTCGAATGTTGAAGTCTAAGGGTAAGACGATCGTCTTGACGACGCATTACCTTGACGAGGCCCAGCAACTATCTGACAGAGTAGCCATCATGGACCATGGCAAAATTGTGGCGATGGGAACCTCAGAGGAGATAATCGAGCAGTACGGTTCAAGTGAGAGACTGGAAATTCGTGGACCCCAAAAACTGGCAGAATACATTAAAGCCAACACTAAGCTGCAAGTTGATTATGACAAAGCTAAAGGCGAGATCATAATACCGTTAACAGATAAGAATAATGCACTTGAAGCTCTCACGGCTGCCTCGGAATCAGGAATGGAATGGCGAGAAATTCACACGCGGCAGGACAGTCTGGACGATGTATTCGTGAGACTTGTGAGCGGAATCATTAACGAGCGAGGAGACATCAGCATTGAAAAGAATGGCACAGTCCAGAATAACAATGGGAGGAGCTAAGTTGTGCCAGCTGCAAAAAGAATCCTCTCTGACTTCAAGGTCTTCAGCCGCGGGTACCTCAGAAACCGATTTGGGTTATTCTTTGGCTTAATCTTTCCAGTCATATTGATTTTGATTTTCGGCGCCATCTTCTCAAGCAACAACACTGGAACAATCAATGTATACACTGAAAACTTGGACACAGGTCCCTTTTCGCCGCGACAACCGAATATTGGTGCACTGTTTTTGGCTGCCATCAACCAGTCGAGCACTGTCAGGGCAATAACTGTGAATGACAATGGAAGCTTTTCTCAGTATCTGGCGGCGCATTCGGTATCGGACGGGATATTGCTTCCTCAGAACTTTTCCTACTATTTCTTGCATGGACTCCCAATAAGCGTGACGGTTTACGGTAATCCGACTTCGAGCACGAGCGGCATTGTGTCTGCCACGGTTGGCGGGGTCGTTAGTTACTTCAATTTGTATTATTACAACCAGACAGCCGTGCCGATAATTAACATTACAAGCGCTACGGTGAACACTTCGCAGACGAAGTATGTTGATTTCCTGATACCCGGACTGGTCGGTTTCTCGATACTTGTGAATCCGATGTTCTCGTTAGTCAACATTTCATCAGAGTATAAGAAGTACAAGTTGTTCAAACAGCTGTCACTGACCCCGCTTAGGAAGATGGAGTGGTTAACCTCTAAGATAATGTGGTACATCGTTCTGTCCATCGCAAGTTTTCTGCTTATGGTTGGCGTAGGAGTCCTAGCGTTCGGCGCACACGTTACGTTAAACGGTGCGCTCATACCGTTTCTGCTCATAGGTCCTACGCTTTTCGCTTCGTTAGGCATGTTGGTTGGAACGGTGACCAAAGATCCTGAGACGGCAGGCGTGATAGGCAACATAGTTACTTTCCCGATGATGTTCCTTTCAGGAACCTTCTTTCCAATCAGCATAATGCCCATGTACTTGCAAAACATCGCCCATGTTCTTCCGTTGTTCTACATCGTTGAAGGTTTAAACAACGTCATGGTCTACGGAAACTTTACTGGAGCAGCAATCGACCTTGCCGTAATCGGCATAATAACAATCATCTTCTTCACACTGGCCGTCAGATTGTTCAAGTGGAGAGAAGACTAGCTTCGAACGCGACAGTACTCGCGCCCGCAAGAACCAAAGGACCGACTCTCTTCGGACGAGTAAAGTTCCTTTGGCGATCAGTGAAAAGAATCGAAATAAATGCTGAAAGGCTCTGAAAGGCTCGCCAAAACCGGATTTGGGGTTATGCAAAATTTATCGGAAGCGGAAAAATGATAAGAAAATCGCGCGGGCTAGTCAAGGGCGCGTGCGCTTTTGGTGAGGTTTAGGCTTAGATCGCTTCTTGACGAAAATTGCCGCGCACATAACCGCTACAATTCCGACGATCAAGATTGCCCATGGGGGAAATTCGGGTATTTCCGTGCCTAACACGGTAACTTGACCGTTTTCTTCTGTGTGAGCTATTGGTGACTGGGTGAGTTCTGTGGATGGTTGGAGGAGCACTGTATCGTTCAGCGTTATGTCTGACTGACCTGAACCAGTAACGTTGAAGTTGACTGTGACCAATGTTCCATTGCCGCTCGCGCTTACGTTCTCCAAGAGTGTGTCTGAAATTTCTGGTAGGGATCCATTACTCTGAGTGGGAGCATTCAGAAAGAGTGTTGAGCCTCCGCTCATCAGGAAAGGCCCCTCAGTTATGTTGGTAAAGTCCAAAACACTCGGATTCCAGACCAAGCTCACTTTCCATGACCAAAGGTTTGCTACGTCTGATATGCTTATGTTTACTTGAAAGTTTGTTCCAATCGCGGATTTTGGAAGTGTGGACGAAGCAGGACTAATAGAAATTACAGTTCCATCGCATCCAGCGGAATGAATGAAAAATAA
>DASPTR010000085.1:0-5107 GCA_035623315.1 Candidatus Acidiferrum sp.
CTAACTTAACAATTCAGGTCAGTAGGCTCTTTACTCCCGAACAGCTACAAAAGAAGTTTTTTATTTTGTTCGTTAGCGGGACGCCATTAATTTATCCAAGGAATCTTGGCGGAATTGGCGTATAACTTCTGTGGTCTTTTCTTGCTTAAGTCGGCGTCAGGAGATGGGTGATGACGTGGTACGCCTATTCATCTGTTTTCTCATTGAAATGGCCAGCAGTACTATTCCTGCAACCAATGCCAGCCAGAAGCCGATTGATAGATAGGTTATGTAGTGAATGACTCCCCCCGCGATTCCTTCTGAGAATAAGCCGACTTTTGTCGTGCCTATTGAAATGCCTGAAAGGACATGCGTCCCTGGTTTTGAGAGTTCAATCTGAAGGCCAGTTGCAAAGATTATGGTCGAAAGCAGGGCAGTTAACCCGCCTGAGGCGAGTATTCTTCTGGCATTCTGGATAAGGCTACCCACTATTCCTAAGAGGCCACTTGTCATCACAAGAATCAACGCAACCCATGCATACCAAGTGGATATACTGATCATTGTGGGCGTACCAGCGATCGTTATTGCCGATGATTGGTAAGTGTATATTGAAATGGAATAGCTCGAATAATAAAGAATGCGTGCATGAGCGAATGCTCCATAAACAACGGGTGAGTTATCAATCGTAATTGTCCACCACGGCAAAACCAAGCTGATAAATGACATTGTGGCTCCAACGATTCCCATGAAATTCAGCTTCAAAACCTATCACCCACTCACTGTATACGTCTCAAGATATCAGGATATATGTTCAGTGCGATGGGTGGGATTCGAACCCTATCTTCTGTGCCGATGTCTTCCGCATCTCCTTTTTTTTCTTGAAAAGTAGCTGCTTTTGAATTAGGAGAACTTATGGATAGTCTTTCGCATAAACCTTTAATTCAAACATAAACAATATTCTATGGGGAAGGAGGAAGGAAAATGAAAGGAAGACTGTTTTCCGTTTTAATGATCACGCTTATTTTTCTGGGCATGAATGTGCTGGAGTTCAACGTGCGACCTGCGAAAGCAGATGCACAGACTATTTACATCAACGCTGACGGTTCTATCGCCCCGGCTGGAGCACCTATCTCGACGTCTGACAACGTGACATTCACTTTCGTCGGCAACATTAGCTACCCAACTTACCTTGGGATCATCGTGGAAAAAAGCAACATCGTGATTGACGGAAACGGTTTCACAATTCAAGGAGACCAGAACGGGATCGGCCTAGACTTAGAATACGTAAATAACGTGACAATTAGGAACACCAACGTCAGAAGCTTTCGTTATGGCATCATTCTCGACTATTCCTCAAACAGCATGGTGAGCGGAAACAACATAACAGAAAACGGCATATATGGCATATATCTCGACTCCTCCAGCAACTGCGACATAAGCGGAAACAACATAACAACAAGCAATATGAGTGGCATCGTGCTCGATTTTTCTAACAATAACAGCGTGAGCAGAAACGTCATAACAAACCTCGCCGAAGGCATTGTTTTCGCTGATTCCTCTGATAATTTTGTGACCGGAAACAACATAACAGCAAACAGTGGATATGGCATCATTCTCGATCATTCTTCTGATAACAGCATAAGCCAAAACAACATATCAGCAAACACTTATGAAGGCATCTGGCTTGCCTTTTCTTCTAACAACAGTATATGGGAAAATAACGTAGCAGCAAACACCGAAGTCGGTATCAGGCTTGAAACTTCTGACAATATTAGCATAGCTGGAAACAACATAACAGAAAACGGCATATATGGCATATATCTCGACTCCTCCAGCAACTGCGACATAAGCGGAAACAACATGACAGCAAACAACTATGGCATCTGGCTCATTTCATGCTTCAACAATCGCGTAAGTGGAAACGACGCAGCAAACAACCTCTATGGCATCGTTGTTTGGTCTTCTTCAAACAACAGCATAAGCGCAAACGACATAGCGAACAACTCTAATGATGGCCTCTATCTCATTGCTTCTTCTAGCTACAACAGCCTGATCGGAAACAACGTAACAGATAACGATCAAGGAATTAGTGTGGGCTATTCTTCGAATAATAATTACATTTATCATAACGACTTCGTTAACAACGTCATTGAAGCGTTCAGTTCTAGCCCGGGATCCATGAACACAAACTTTTGGGACAGCGGCTATATTCTCGGGGGCAACTATTGGAGCGACTATAACGGGACGGACTTTTACAGTGGCCCTTACCAGAATATCACGGGTGGCGACAGGATAGGAGACACGCCTTACGTGATTGATAGTAAGAACGTAGACCATTATCCGCTCATGCAACCCTGGACTGGAAGTACGATTGGTCACGATGTTGCAGTGACAAACATTACCGCAAACCGCCCGTGGATGTATCAGGGGTTCATTGCTGATATCACTGTCAACATCTTGAACAGGGGAGATTTCACGGAGAATGTGAACGTCACGCTTTACTACAATATGACGGTAGGCGAAACAATAGGCACACAAACCATAACCATACCATCAGGAGAAAATGAGACACTGCCGTTCATATGGGACACTGAAGGCTTGCCATACAACCAGAATTACACACTAACCGCAGTTGCAACCGTAGCCCTCGACAATAATCCAGCAGAAAACACTTTAGCTGCCGGACCCATAACGATCAGGATCATGGGCGACTTGACTGGCGACGGAAAAGTGGACATCAGAGACATAGCCTTAGTTGCAAGATCCTTCGGATCCTACGGTCCAAACTTTCTATATCAAGGATCACCACTGAGTCCAGGGTGGAATTCGGACTGCGACTTGAACGGCGACAACAAGGTTGACATCCGAGACATCGCACTCGTCGCCAGAAACTTCGGAAAATGAGCGCCATTTTTAACCCCTTTTTCTTCGCACTGCGCTTCAACCTTGAAACGCCAGCCATCACGTCAGTTTGTTTCCGTAACCGAGGCAAGCAGGATACAATTAAGTTGACAGTATCCCCGCATGGGAACAGATATATAAAGAGGTCGATGCAATTACCTGTTGTTCGAAACGTGAGAGGTATTGGAAAATTGCCATTTAAACGCAAAAGCCGGGGAAGAGCCAAAGGCGGAAAGGGCAGCAGCACTATGGTTCAATGTGCTGGTTGTGGCGGCCTCGTTCCTCGTGACAAGGCTAAACGGTCTACTCGAAGAGTGTCTCTTGTTGACTCTGCCTTAGCGAAAGAGCTCCGTCAGAAAGGCACGTACATAGCCTCCTCTGCAGACACAAGATATTACTGTGTTTCTTGTGCTGTACATCGGGGAATCGTAAAAGTCAGAGCTGAGAACGAGCGTCACACGCGTATTCCACCTCGAAGATACTAATTCTAACTGGCCACTTTTTTCTTTAGTTTTCCATAGGCATAGAGGCCTCTTTGCATCACGGTGAAGTTGCTGAGCACTGCAAGCAAAATCATGGCGTAATTGATCACCGTCGAGGGCGGCCAATAACGCGTGCTGGCAATCAATGTTGCCACGACGAGTATAATCATGCGTTCTGCTCTCTCTGCTATGCCGACAGATTCCATTTTTACGCCTACCGCTTCGGCTCTCGCGCGACTGTAGCTCACAAGCAGCGATCCAACTAAAGCCAACAATCCCCAGAGAGGCCAACACAGTCCGCTTATGATCATTGCGATGTAGATTGCCGCGTCTGCGTATCGATCGAGCAGAGAATCCAAGAAGCCTCCGAATGCCGTGGTTTGCTGGAAAAGTCGGGCCACGATGCCATCCAGAGCATCACAGAAACCCGATAGCAAGATCATGATGATCGCCAAAGGAAGATAGAACCAGCCATCTTGCCATTCCAGGTAAGACAACGCTGCGAAAAGAGCAAAGATTGCCCCTATCAAGCTTATCCAATTCGGCGTCAAGCCCAATCTGTGCGCTGCCGTCGCTTCTGCGGTGAGCATTTGCTGAATCTTTTGTTTAAGCTTCGTAAGCATGCGACGATTTCCCATCCAATTCTTATTTAGGCCAAAGGATATGTTAAGGATGCAGTTGACAGTTTAAAGGTGTTTACCGCCCGAGCGAAGACATGAGGTTACTATGAGCTTGTCGAAGGTTAGACAGTGACGTCTAATCGTGGACTTGAAGAGAGAATCGTTGAATATCATAGAAGAGAAGCTGACGACGAGTATTACCGAGAGGTTGGGGATGATGCCGTCTATGATAAGATTACTTGGGAAAACATGGAGCCTTTTCTTCCCAAAGATGGATGGATTCTTGATGCTGGTGGTGGCTCCGGCATTTGGTCAAGAAAAATTGTTGAAACAAGAAATTGCATGGTTGAGCTTCTCGACATAACTGGAGACCTTCTGAAAACGGCTAAGAAGAGAATGAGCAAAGACGTGTTTGGAAAACGCATTGAAGTGTTGCAGAGCGACATTCGGAATGTTCCACACCCTGATAACAGTTTTAGTTTCGTTCTTTCTGAAGCAGACCCAATATCCATCTGTGGAGACCCAGAGAAAGCCGTAAGTGAGCTGGCGAGGGTGCTTAAACCGAACTGTCACTTCGTTGCTGGAGTGGACAGCACTTTCTACCGTGCTCTCAACATGTTATCACAAGGCAAACCCATTGACCACATACTAGATTTTATACAAACTGGAATATCGCCTGCAGACGAAGAAGCCGATTTTGATTCCAAATCATTCACTCCAACCGAGCTCAAGTCACTTCTACAGAAACACGGCTTGAAGACTGTTCGAATCGTCGGGAAACCCATCGGTCTAAAAACAGGTATGCTCGACATATTCGTGAAATCTCTTCCACAAGAAAGGCGTAGAAAGGTTTTCGAAGACAAAGCAGAAAAAGAAAAACTGAAAAGAATGCTGAACGTCATCTACAAAGACCCATACATCGCTGGAATAGGAAGTCATCTTCAAATAATAGCCATAAAAGAGGAAAACGCATCAGAGCGTCATCAATGATCTTCTGAGCGTCAGCGAGCTAGGAACCAGCTAATAAAATCTGTGAATAATCTTTTGCTTTCTCTCAGTGTAAGGCCGGTAACGTACATTAAGGTCAAGCCAATTGGCTTTATCCACGATGCTCCTGTAGTGGGT
>DASPTR010000086.1:0-4277 GCA_035623315.1 Candidatus Acidiferrum sp.
GGTCGGAAGGAATGTTTGCATCATGTTTTCGAGCATGTTTCACACCACGTGTATTTTTGTTGTACCCGTGTACAATATGTCTCTTTTCGGACATATCTATAAATATAATATGGCATCTTACGATATAAGTCTTTCGCAAAAGCCACCCTACATAGAATGCCCCCGTCGTTGAGAACTGTTGTTCAGAAGGCCCAGCACTATAACTTCTTCGAGCAAGAATGCTACTTAGATCATTTCCTCATTTTCTCTAACATTGCAGCTGTCTCGACGGCATTCTTGATATTTCTACCGAGGTCGCTCATCGTAGGGGAAACACCTCGGTAATATTCAAATGCTCCTCTGTCTCTGGTTCTCAGCAAGATCAGGTTAGTCGGATAGAAATAGTGACCAAACACGCTCTTGCTACGCAGCGATTCTTCTTCTGATGTTGGAGGCCGTTTAACGTGGATTCGAATGAAAACAATTTTACCTTTATCATTCTGTTTGAAGGACGCCGCCAATTTATCCAACCTCGGCTTCTGCTTTTGACAAGCGGGGCACCCTTCTCGCGTGATGGCGACAACGTAAACTTTCCCCGTATCCGCAGCCAAATAGTCCAAAGCAGATACGCCTGTCTTCGAAAGCTCCCTCTCAAGCTCAGCAAATTCTACGTTTTCGATTTGCATACTAGCCCAACCGGCATCAAGGATATTTAAACGATCTGCAAACGTCTGTGGTATTCCTCTTCAGCAAATACACCGAGACGATTTTGAATGAATTCTCGCTTCTGGTCGAGAAAGAAGAAACTCACTGTATTCTTCCAAGAATCTTCTCCGTCACGAGGCCCACGCTTCTCGCGAATTCCATAAAAGCGTACCGCAACAGTTCGCTCTCATCCATGCCGAGACTGTGGCATATTCGTTCTACCAGTTTCTTCTGTTCAAAGGTCAAATAGACTTTAACTACTTTTCGCGGCACGAACACACTCCCCCCAATCTTTCTCTCGAAATATCCTTAGTCGCTTCATTCTTAAAGACATTTTTCGCATGAAAACCTCAAGTTGTCCGACGCAACGACGACACTAGAAAGGAATCATAACGCACAAAAACGGCAAGAAAATGGTCGAAAATAGCCGTCTGACTCGCGCTCTAGAGCTCCAGTAGGGCGCACGCGCTAAGTCTACTTGCGTTTCTTTTTTAGTAGGTAGACAGCAGCGGTGACGAGTGCTAGAATCGGTACGCCAAAGATTGCAATCTTTCCAAGGGCTGTGTCGATGAACGACGCAGAAGAAGAACTTGAACCGAGGCTTATAGTTACCACATGTGTACTGTGAGCAAAGTTGAGGGTCACGACATATGAGTCATCTTCGCTTGCAATGCTGCATGGTGTAGGAGTATTATCTATGTACGCTTTGACGTTTTTGCTGCTTGCTACAAGGTTTCTGGGGATCGTAACTCTTGCGTAGCCTTGTGTATCGTTTGAGCCTGTAGTAGTGAAGCTGAGTTTGCGAGTCGTGGTGTTGAAGGAAAGTTCTTGGGCGTTAGAGTCAGATTCTACGGTGAACATGTACTGGCTTCCATAGGGTAGACTCGTTATTGTTGTGTTGATGGTGTTTCCCCACCAAGTCGAGTTTCCGGCCCAGCTGGCGTTCAACGTAAAGGAACCGGTTGCCGTGGGAATCCAAACTGCTTGGTAATTGCCAAGAGAATCCGTAGTGGTCGATGTAATTGGGATCCAGTCTTGGAGACCTGTGAAAATGTACGAGATCATGATGGTCTGATCCTGCACGTTTTCTCCCCACTTGTCAAAAAGCTTGCCAGAAATCGTTACCCTATATCCGACGGAGGTTGATGGCGAACTAGTTGAAATGGAGATCAATGCCTGCATGCTCACATAAACGTTCTGAGACGCCGAAGAATTCAGTCCTTCGTTGTCAATAACGGTTAGAGTCGGTGTGAACGTGCCTGGTTCAAGATAAGCATGGGAAATTATCGGATAAATGCTGGAAAACGGCGGAGATATAAAAGTTACATTGCCGTCCCCGAAATCCCATCGGTACTCCTTGATGAGCATCACTTGCGTTCCATTCCAGCCTGGAGTTGACGCTGATGCGTCGAATTCGACAGGTTCGCGGGCAAGAGAGAAAAAGCTGGAAACAGTGAAACTGGCAGCTGGTCCATATGCGTATGGTTCGCGCGGGACTACCAACGGATAATGGTCCACATTTCCCTCACCTACTGTAACGGGCGTATCGACGATACCATCACTTCCAGTCTCATTTTCGTACGGTCCACTGAAAAAATCAGGCTGGGTATGCGAGTTCCAGTAGTTTCCACCCGAAGGATAGCCATCATCCCAAGAATTGTTTCCAGATACCTCGTCAGAGCGAACGATCGGAGATTGAGGTTCAAACATGAAGTTGTTGTGGAAGATTCTGTTGCCGTTTGAAGCGTTCGTTGGTTCAAATACGATGCCTCGAGTCAGATAATTCTCAACTATGACACAGTCTGAAGTATTGGCAAGATCTATGGCTGGTCCACCATAACCATACGGCGCGTAGGGGGATCCGTTCTGTGACTCTCCAATCCACCACCAAGGATCAAGCGTGCTTGCGGTCACTGTGATATTGGAACAGTCTGAAAGAGATATGCAGCAGGCGAAGCCTGTGATTGTCAAGTTGGTCAAGGTTATGTTTGACATTCCTGTTACGCCTATTGCTGTCGAAGCGGTTTCTGTGGGGTTGAGGTCAATGTTAAGAAAGTGACCAGCTCCGTCCAATGTCATGTTGCTTCTTTCGATCACAAGAAACGTTGGCCAATGCACATTGGTTTCCATGTCACCTGTGAGAGTGTAATTGTCTCCATTTCTTTGAATGGGCGTAGTAGAAGGATCAACACTTCCGTCAGCTCTGATATAGATCGGCGGCTTTATGTCAATCACTTGGCTTGCACTCGAAGCTTTCGACGCGCGGATCATAATAGAAGAACACACTGCAATGGAAATGATAGCCAAGATTACTAACGAACTGAGCATTCTGCACATGGCATATCAACTCCATTCTTGGTCGTTGATGAATTTCAGTGAGTCTCAAAGCATGAACAGCGGAGTCTCCGAGTCCCACTAAAGTGCATCTTCCAGTTCAACAATATAAGGATTACATTTGGGCAGGGCTAACGTGCACTCTTTTTGCTGCAACTTTTCAATCTCTCCAAGACAAAACGAATTGATCCAAGGGACTTTCGCTATTCAAAAGAGACGTTCTCGTAGAGCCCGGAGCAACATGGGAAGGAGTAACATTGCGACTGTTTATGTGAATGCTAAAGTAGTCTCGCAAATCATGCGAATTAGGCAAGAACATTTCAAGAGCATGCGAAACGCATTGAAAGAGGTTATGAAGCGTCCAAGAGACTCAGATTGCCCAAGTAACCCTGAGAAAACGCGACGCAAAAGTCAAAATAATAGTTGGTGCGGTCGCCGAGATTTGAACCCGGGTCGTCAGCGTGGCAGGCTGATGTCCTAGACCATTCTAGTAGGAATTCGCACCGTGACATCAGTAGAATTCCTATGGCTAGACTACGACCGCCCAAAGCCAACATGACACTCCAAGAATTAAAGCCTTTTTCTCAAGAGGTTGACAGCAGAATAGCAAACACTCTGATCAAATGCCAGAACGACGCACTCACACCTATCACCGTCAAGGCAATCGAATACTCACTAAAACAACTAGCCCAACACGCCAACCTCCAAGACCCAGAAGATGTAAAGCACCACATAGCAAACCGAACCAACACCAAAACGAAAAAACCCGTAACTGAAGAAACCAAAAACCGCCTATGCTACTCCTACGACAAATTCTGCAAATACAATGCTATCGAATGGAAGAAACCATACTACAAAGTAGAAGAAAAAGCCCCGATGATTCCCACCCGAGACAACGTTACAACGATAATAGCAAACGCATCAAGACGCTTCGCAACACCATTCACAATCTTGGCAGAAATCGGATGCTCACCCCACGAGCTGGAAAACGTAACAAGAAACGACATAGACACAGAACAGGGAATAATATCAATCCGAGGAACAAAAGGACACGCATCAGGCAACTACCGCCTTAAAAAACAAACCACAGAAATGCTCATACACTATCTAGCAGAATACAGAGACGAAAACCCCTTCCCACCATCAACTGCACTACGACAAGTATGGATAGACACCAGACGCAGAACCGCAAGAAGACTATCGAACCCAGACCTAGAAAAGATACCCTGCAAGAACTTACGCAACTACTCAGGGGCACA
>DASPTR010000087.1:0-8405 GCA_035623315.1 Candidatus Acidiferrum sp.
GTCGCATCTGTATCCTAAATGAATACTTTGGCTTCAGAAAGCTTAAGGCTGATTTATTTCACACAAGCTTCGCTTAACAAGAAAATGGTGGTGAAAAACTATGATAGAAGAAGATGATGATTGGGATGAGGAAACAGAATCGAATGACGAGGATGAGTGGGAAACGGAAGCATAATTGCGTAAAGTTCTTCGCTTGGGCTAATAAGCCAGTCTGTTCGGAGCCAATTTGACCAAGCCTTTCTCAATGCTTTGTCCAATTAGCAGCAAATTGGGTCGGCTTTCAATTAGATCCGGCGCTTCATGGCGTCTCTTTTCTCTCTTATAATCATCTTTGTTCTGAAACCAGCGCCAAGGGTGTTTCTTCAGTTGCTACATTTTGATTTAATAGCATTTTACGCGTTTCTTAGGATCGGAAGGCCATGAGAAAATCGACCCTCAAGTTCAATACCTTTTCACGAATAGCTTGTTGTAAACTCTTCAGAGCTCGGGACTTCGTGAGTGTAGGATTCGCTGATTCTTGGAATTTTGTAAGATCATTGTTTGATGTGTGCTATCTTGAATGAATGTGCCGTGTTTTTTTCTTCAATGCGTAAATGACCCATGGCGCGATTTTTGTTTCATTGACCCATTTGTATGGCTCATCGTCTTTTGCAAGTGGCTTATAGATTCGGGTACACTCCAATTCAGCTTTCTTGAAGACCTTTTGATAATACTCATTCGTCCAGACTACGTCTTCTACTGGTCTCTTGTCGTCCGTTTCAGTTATGATTATCTTCACCTCATCTCCGTTTTTTGCGTGTTTGTTCTCTGGAAAATCTTTGGTGGAGAATGATGCCCATTCATGGGTGTATATTTCGGGTGATGATACTAGGTTTAC
Source organism: Candidatus Acidiferrum sp. (assembly GCA_035623315.1). Taxonomy (GTDB): domain Archaea; phylum Thermoproteota; class Bathyarchaeia; order Bathyarchaeales; family Bathycorpusculaceae; genus DASPTR01. Next base: position 878 of record DASPTR010000087.1, read on the forward strand.
TACTATTCCTTCGCTTTTGAGCAGACTTCTTATTGCTTTGAAATTTTCGACCTTTTTTTCCATCGTAGGTATATTGTCGAATGTGAATGCAGATAACACAAGGTCGTAGGCTTCATTTTCAAGCTCGGTAAGGCTACTTTCTTTAATGTGGCGATAGTCTCCTCTCGGGTCTATTTCTCTTGCTCGTTTTATCATGTCTCCAGCGATGTCCACTCCGACAGCATCGAACCCGAGTTTTCGCAGAAATCTTGTAGAACGTCCTGTGCCGCATCCGAAATCAACAGCTTTTCTTCCTTTGACATGTTCAAATATGATTTCGGACAAATCTCTATATGCCAAATAGTAGGTGCCAGGAAATTCTAGTTTAGCATATGCTTCCGCACGTTTGGCATCGTCGTAAGAGTTCAAGAATCCCATTTGGTTTCTCCTTTTGCTGTTAACATTATTACTGATTGATCTTCACTAACTTTTTGACGAGTTCCTTCATTTCTGCTGCTGAGGCGTTTGATCTTATCCCTTTTGAGTTGAAACGAGTCAAGCAAGTCTGAAAACCTTCTTTCTTGAGAGTTTCTGCCACGCTCTGGACAGATGGGACTGGAAGGTTTAACGTATCGCACAGCCTGTCCACCACGTAATATCCTATGGGAGCTGTTGCTTCATTCTTCGCTAGGGCCAAGATTTTTCGTATCTTTTCTTTTTTTCTCAAATTCTTATGTTTTATCTCATTTTCCATGAGTTGACAGAAATCCTCGTCGAGTAGTTTTCCAAGCCACAAGGGTCCGCCTACGGTAAGCTTTGAACCGCACTCCGGGCATTTCCCAGAACCTTCCAAGGCGTATGGTTTTACCAGACTTTCTCGATGGAAACATTTGAAACAATGCAGTATAAAACCCATCTTGTTGAGGCTTTCGTCGGCCAATTTTGCCCCATATTCCATCAGGGCATAGACTCTGATATAATGTTCTGCAGCGTGGCTGAATAGCACTTGCAAACCTATGTCATGCTTTGCGGCCTCAGTCGCTAGGGATCCTGCGAGGAGTCTCACTGCAAGTTCATGGCAGTACTCTGTCCGCAAGGGTCTGCCACCGTACTTTCTGATGCAGGCTCTCGGGTGGACTCCGCATAGGGGCGCCATGTCCGTCGCTGTCAGCGCTAAGAGACCGTGATCTCGCAAAGCCCTGATTGCAGAGTCAAGGTACGTCACAGGAGACCCAAAAGGGTCTAAGTCTACCGCGTCGAATCTGTTGTGTGGCATGGCGTGCTCAGTCAGCAAGAGATTGGCATCCTTGTTTTCCACGACAGTTTTGTCGCCGATTTCGTTTATTTGGGCATTGTAAGTGGCGATTTGGACTGCGTTTTTGTTGATGTCGTTCATTATGACTTGTTTGACATTTTGAATCTCAACGGCGAATCTCACTCCTCGAATTCCGCTGCTTGCAAGGGGTTCGCAGACTGAAATCTGATGATCAACCATTCTTTGGTATGCTTGGAGGGCCAACACTGCAATGTCACGGTTCAGTTCCATCACTGGATTATAGAATACTGGGGCCTTTGAAGGGGCGTAGTCCGACGGAGATTTCACGAATGCCCGAAGCTTTGGAACTAGCAGTCTGGCTTCGCCTTCGACAATCATTTCCGTTGGGAAACTCAGACTAGAAAGCACTTCTGCCATGCTCTCGTTACCTTCAAATATCTTCAGGCACGGTTTCTTGAGCATTTGGTACAATCAAGGTGGGCTATTATTCTTTTTCTCGGCTAAACTTGTTTTGCGTCCTGGTTTCTTAGAAGACGACAATTCTGAATGCATTAACGTTGCAGAAGGGATCCATGATGTTTTCTTACCATTTTGTGATCGCAACAAGAGAGTTTCCGATTTCTTTATGTAAATGAAGCTGTATGCATTAGGGAAGCGAGTGTTGGATGAGGATACGTATATGAGATTCGATGCTCGATCTAATCTGTTCAGCTGTGAGAATTGGTAGGGAAAATCTTTGAAGCGATTATTGTTGTTGACTGGAAGCCCAGGTGTAGGCAAGAGCACCGTTTTGCTGCATATCATTCAGGCGCTTAAAGCACGCGGTTATCACGTGGGTGGAATGATCAGCAATGAGGCGCGTTCGAGTGTCATGCGAGTCGGCTTTGAAATATTGGATTTGTCAAGTGGTCAACATGGGTGGCTTGCCCGCGTTAACGAACCTGTCGGTCCTCAGGTGGGGCGGTACCGAGTGAACATGCATGACCTTGATGGAATAGGTGTTCAGGCGATCTTGCGGGCTGTCGAAAGCTCCGACGTCATCGCGATTGACGAAGTCGGCCCGATGGAACTTTTTTCTGAGAGGTTTCGAGACGCAGTCAAAAAGGCTATTCAAAGCGGGAAACTCGTTGTGGGAGTTATCCACTGGAGGGCAAAGAACAAGCTAATGGATGAGTTGAAAGCGAATCCTGACGCTGAAGCATACGTGGTCACGCGTGAGAATGGGGAAAAACTAGAAGAGACTATCGTTGAAACAGCCGTCGATTTTCTAAAGCATGCCCAAGACAAGTAGGGTTTTAGCGCGCGTTAACAGAAAAAAGGGAGTTTAGTAGTTTTCGACCCAGACTTCGAAGTAGCTTCTAGGGTGACTGCATACAGGACATTTTTCGGGAACTTCGGTTCCTTCGAATACGAAGCCGCAGTTTCGACATTTCCATTTGATCGGGGCGTCTTTCTTGAACACCTTGCCTTGTTCTATGCTCGTTAACAGTTTGCGGTAGCGGCGTTCGTGGAAGGCTTCAACTTTGGCCACATTGCGGAAGGTTCTAGCAACGTCTGGAAATCCTTCTTTTTCTGCGGTGTCGCCGAAGCTTGGGTAAAGCGTGCCCCACTCAAGTTTCTCTCCATCTGCTGCGGCCAGTAGATTTTGCGCTGTCGTGCCCGTCAAGCCAGCGGGGTATGCTGCTTTGATCTCCACAATTCCGCCTTTCAAGTGGTTGAAGAAGAGCTGTGCGTGTTCTTTTTCGTTGTCGGATGTTTCTTGGAAGATGGCGGATATCTGTTCGTATCCTTCTTTTTTGGCGGTGCTGGAAAAAAACGTGTATCTTGTTCTAGCTTGAGATTCGCCTGCGAATGCTGCTAGCAGATTCTTTTCAGTTTGACTTCCCTCTAGTTTCATGGCTTATTTCCTCTTTTTGTCCTGTTATCTGTGGAGACAAGGATAAAAAGTGTTTTGAAAATCAAGGGCAGGATCCAAGTTTGAAGTCAGTTGTAGGCTGAACAAAGTGTTATAGCCTTGAAGTCGATCTCCTCTCTGAGAAGAGTGAGTTCCATTGCTGGTTGCGGGCGTAGATGATGCAGGACGTGGATCCGCAATCGGTCCGCTAGTGATTGCTGGAGTGCTTGTTGAAGAAACCGAATTGCATAGACTTGTTGCGTTAGGAGTGAAGGATTCGAAGCTCCTGTCTCCGCACAGGCGAGAGGTTCTTGCTCCAGAAATCAGACGAATCGTTAATGATTGTAATGTGGTGAAGCTTTCGCCTCAAGAGATAGATGACGTCGTGCTGAATGGAAGGAAACTTCGAAGGCTCAATTGGCTTGAAGCACAGACCATGGCAAGAGTGCTCATTGCGCTTAGGCCCGATAAGGCTTACGTGGACGCATCGGATGTTTTGGAAGAGAGGTTCAGGAGGGACATTCTTGAATGTATGCCTTTCAGAATTCCTATAGTCTCGGAGCACAAGGCCGACCTAAATTATCCTGTAGTGTCTGCTGCGTCGATAATTGCAAAGACAGAGAGAGATGCGGATATCGCTACTTTGGCAAAGGATTACGGGTATTTCGGGTCCGGATATCCCTCTGATCCGAGGACCATGGATTTTCTTCGACGGTGCTTCGCCAACTTGAAAGAGTGTCCGCCGTTCGTGAGGAGGTCGTGGAAACCAGTCCAGAGGGTGAAGAGCGACGGTGAGGCGCGGCAGACAAGACTTACCTAGTGCTGTTGATCAGGTCCTGCGGGTTCTTCAAGTTTGAAAGCTCATCGCTTTGAATGCAGGGCACGTTTCTAGATAGTTTTTGCCCGTCGGTAATGAGGATAGGATGCGCCTCAACCACTCTGCACAAGCTGAGGATTTCGTTGGCTCTCAAATCCAAATTTGGCTCTGCGGAATTAGCTACTCCGCCTATTATTTTCATCTTGCTTTGGGGAACGGTGATTACGAAGTCGAAAGGAGCCTTCCTATATGTGCTGATACCGAAGTGGTCGAATTTCTGGAAGATCTTCATGAGGAGTTTGTTTCTGGCGATTACTCGTCTTGCAGTCATCAGCAGAAGGCACTTTCGCTGTTTTGTTGATCTTTCATACACGTTTATGGGCCTAGCAACCGGAATTCCCAAACTGGACATCAAGTTGTATGCGGCTGAGACTGATGCTTTAGCCATTCCCTGTTCATAGCCGTAAACCGTTCTTCTAGAAACAGCACTCATTTCAGCTATCTTGCCTACCGATAGGCCCAGTTCTTGCCTCCTGCGCCTTATTGCAGGTCCATCAATTTCGACGTAGTAGCCTCCTGGGCCTGCTTGGATGAGAGGATATGATTTGTGGGAAACGATGTTTTCGAATGTTCCTCGGGTGACGACTGAAACGTTGTATCGTGAGTATACAGTATCCTCTTCCAACGGTTTTCCGCGAGCATTATCGCTAATGAACAACGACGCGGCTGAAGTGCTACGCGATATCTCACGTAGCTCTGCTGAGTCGCTTGGGGAAATGCTATCGATGTCTTTTTGAGCTCGTATCAAAATCAGGTTTTCGTCTTTTCTAGCTGCAAAATCAAAACAACTCGGCCTAGACTCGCAAATCTGTGAAACAGCAAACCCTGACTCCTTAAGTAAAGCCTCAACGGCCCGTGCTCCCTCCCCGTACCCCATAGAAATGTCACTTAGAGAATTCACTGCGAAGCGAGATATAAACACTGCTTGCAGGCCAACTTGTGAAATCTGCAAAGCAGTCAAGCTTCAAATCACAAGCAATTGCTTGGCCTCATCTTTCGAAGAACACGATGATGTGATCGATCGAAAAGGATTCTTTGACTCATGCAAAATCTGTGCCCGTGATCATACGCTAGGGCAAAAGTTTCTTAATTTCTTTTGAATACGCGCATTACATCGCAAAGCTTCGATCCTAGGACTTCTATTTCGTCAATGTTCCCAAGTCCTTTCTCGTAAGCTCTCCGTATGTGGGCAATTTCTTTAGGCTCAAATCCCATGACCCTTGACGCTGTTGCATCCGTAGCAACCACGTCTTTTCCCGCTATTATCAGATCCATTTTGATAGGTGTTCCTCCTGAGGGTCCGCGTCCCTCCATTCCTACGAAACCATCTATTACAGTCAACGCGGGTCTGAGGACCATGTTGATGTCAACTATTACTTTGCTTATGCCTCTTGCATGATATTTCCCTTTGAATTTGTCTGGTAGGAGACCGAACATGTTCTTCATGCCAAGGGTCACCTTCGTTGACATGTGGGTTTTGAGCTTTGCTGCGCTTATTATGGCGGATTCGGTGACAATTCGAGGAACAGTGATGCTCTTGAGGGCTTCACCATTGGGGATTTCGATTTTCACTCTGTCCTTTACGTGTCGCAGGTTTAGACATTCGACTTCGTTGCACTCGCACATACTCTTCATTCCAGTAACGTCAAACGCTTTGTCAGCGTTCGTCAATGTCGCGTCTGACTCGACAACGTAGATTTGAACAGGGAGCTCTTTTAATTTCCTGATTATGGCTTCGACAACTATCGGATCCGTGGTCGCTCCAGAATCCCATGTTTCGACGGTTATGAAATTGACTTTTATGAGAACCTTATTCCAACCAGATAGAGCAGCCTTGTAGTTTATCAAGTCTAATGCTCTGAATACTGGGTCGTGCCCTCTTTCTCCTCTGACGATTGCGACTTCCGACTTCAAATTGGCGACCCTCAAAACATAATTGAGCTCAACCTAGTCTTAAGTGTTGGTGCATGCTACTATCATAGCATGTGCTTTGTCGTATGGCTCCAGCCGTACAACGTCTTTCACTCGGAACCCGCGTTTCTCAAGAACCCTAGTCTCGGCCTTATAGACTTCCGACGGCTCCTTTGTCACGTCTATGCTCTGGGCCTTCACTGCGAGCATTATCCACCCTTTCTTTTTGAGGAACAAGTCAGCATTGTCCGCTAGGAGTCTTGCCTGTTCTGGCTGTGCAATGTCGCAGTAGATATCGTCAACCTTGCCTCGAATTAGCATCGAATATCTGTCAGGAACACGAGCATCTTCCAGTATTGGCGACATATTAATTCTGTAAGCGCAAACGTTGTTTACTAGGTCTCTTATGGATCTAGACGCAAACTCGACACAATAAACGTGGCCTTTGTCGCCGACTATGTCGGAGACGTGGCTTGGAGTCGTTCCGGAGGCGGCACCGAGGTAGAGAACTTGGTGGCCGGGCATTATTGGAACAATGGTAAGCCCTCTTAGAATGGCGGCTGCCAACTTGCTTCTGAAGGCATCCCAAACGCGGTATTCTGCACCTTCGAAGCGAACGAGTCTTTCGCCGTAGACATTTCTGCTTGGAACGAGGTTTCTTGTGGCAAGTCGCTTCGCCCCGTCCTCAAGCACGACTTGGTAGATTCCATGGAAGTCGGGATGAGGTTTAACTCTAACGTTCACGCCTGGACTTTCTCCGGTTCTCTCTTCTGAACTCTTCACGCCTGGGCTTCTCTCTTCCGAATTCTGTGCGTCTAGGCTTCTCTCGTCTAGGCTCAACCGCCGGAATCGGCGGCGGCTCAGCGTACTTCACTCTGATTTCATCGATCCTCTTGTCCAGATCAGCTCTCAGTTTTTCGTTAACTCCGCCTGTTCCATAGGCATCTATCCTCGCGGCTATTGCGAGTTTTCCAGCCAAGGCTCTGGCAATTTTTCCCCTCTGCCACCTTTTCGCTTCATGCAAGAGCGTGTGCTGGAAGATCATGCCATGCTTCGGCGGTCTCGTCCCGGTTTTCAATGAGCGGAACAATGCTTTCTCGGCTCCGAGTACTTGGATCGTGCTTGCAGGTCGTCTCGCTAGATTGGTCAAGCCTCCTGATGTTGCTATCAGTCGAGCTCCTAAGAGCGAGCCGACCAAGGCTTTGAGGTTGGGGGCGATTTCCTCCATAGTCTTGTCCATGTAGCTTTCCATGCTTTGTCTAAGATCGTACAGCCTGAGGATGTCAACGCAGAGGGTCTGAATCTGCTTCAAGTCAGCTTCGTTTAGGTCGGCACCCATGGATTTTTCAGCGATTTTCGCTATGCCTTCAGCCTTCGCAGTCGGTAATCCCTCTTTTTCAAGGTTCTCTTCTGTGAAATCCTCTTTATCGCCTAAATTAACGATTAGACGCGCGTAAGTCTCATGTTTCTCAATCAGGCGATCTAGCTCCGGAAAGTGCACTCCGTACCATTCTCTCACTCGACTCATCAGCAGATTTATCACTCTGTCCAATTCATCAAGGCTTTGAACTGCTTGGGCGACAATCAAATC